>CAZNVX010000178.1:0-6428 GCA_964576225.1 uncultured Christensenellaceae bacterium | reverse complement strand
GATATTATTCGCTTAATGGAAAAAGGAAAAATAGACACGAAAAATTTAATATCACATCAAATGGACCTTAAAAGCTATGATGACTTTAAAAATGCTATGGAAATAATGGCTAATAGAAAGGAAAATGTTAGCAAAATAATAATGAAGCCTTAAGGAGAATCTCCATGAGCAGAATCATTGACCTCTCGTATGATATTACAGAACAACTGCAGGTTTTTCCGAATGATCCGGAGGTAAGGATTTTACGCCATCATAACTATGAGAACGGGTATTTTGTAAGCCAAATCACTCTGGGTACTCATACGGGTACACATATTGATGTATCGGTTCATTGTGATAGGAAAGGTAAGACCGTTGACGATGTGCCGATAGATATGTTTATAAATAAGGCGTTTGTTATGGATTTGACATACTTGAAGCCGCTGGAAGAGATTAATCCGGTCCATCTCAACTCTTTTGCCGAGAAGGTTGATAATGTGCGGGCTATTATAATAAAAACTGGATGGGGCTCGCATTTTGGTAAAGAAGACTTTTTTGTGTCGTTTCCCGGAATCGGTGAGGAGGCAGTCTCTTGGCTTTTTGATAAGGGTATTGATCTAATTGGTCTTGAAAGCCCTTCGGTAAATGCAAAGAAGCATCAAAAGATACATATGCTTTTATTTGAGAGAGGAATAGGTATTGTTGAGAGCTTGGCGAATGTAGAGAAAATTAGTTCGGAGTACGTTCAATTGTATGCGGTTCCGCTAAAACTTAAAGGATTAGACGGTTCTCCGGTGAGGGCTTTTGCTTTGGAAGTTTAACAGACTAAATCAACTTTAATAAAGAAGGGAATTATGAAAACAGTTCTTATTACTGGTGCAAATGGCGGGTTGGGTATCTGCCTGGTCAAAAAATACTGTTCCGAAGGATATCGAGTTTTTGCTTTTGATTATAAACTCAATAATGACTCTGAAAGCATGTCAAAAGAATTGGATAATATTGAGTTATTCTCTTTTATCGATGTAAGAGATCCCTTATCGATCGAGAAGGCACGGGAGCTTGTGGCTGTAAAGACAGATAAAATTGATATTCTGATCAATGCTGCTGCCATTCTACCTGAAAACAGCGCGAACGTATTGGAAGAATTAGACATTGAAGGCGCATTGGATGTTTATTCAACCAACGCTTTGGGGCCGCTGCGTGTGGTTCAGAAGTTCTTGGCAATGGTTAAAAACAGCGAAGGAAAGACTATTGTCAATATCAGTTCTGAGGCCGGCAGTCTCAGTACGCATAACAATTATATCAATAGATATGACTATTGTATGTCCAAAGCAGCATTGAATATGCAAAGCGTGATTTTGCAGCGCTATCTGCGTCCAGAGGACATCCGGATCGTTTTGATACATCCGGGTTGGATGAAGACGGATATGGGCGGTGAAGATGCTCCAATATTGCCAGAGATTTCGGCTGATGGTATATTTAATCTGGTTGATACATGCATGGGTGACTTTGAGTGCGGGATTTACTTTGATTATGATGGCTCTGAACGCAAATGGTGAGAAAATATAAACAAAACCAACAAAGCAAAATTCCTAGGATGCTGATGTAACTGAACTGTTGGTTGATTTATAAATAATTTTTGAGAAGAGGATATTATGCAGACATTAAGAAAAATTGATCGGAAAGAATTCAAGGAGAATGTGCTTGTCCGTATCGGCGATGACTGGATGCTGGTAACGGCAGGCGATGAAGAGAACGGCTGTAATGCTCTCACCGCTTGCTGGGGAGGATTAGGGGATCTGTGGCATCGGGATGCTGCGTTTATATTCATACGTCCCACTCGATATACATATGAATTTATTGAAAAGAGTGAAAGATTCTCTCTGTCTTTTTTCCCGGATGGGTATCGCAAAGCTTTGACCTTGTTGGGGACCAAGTCAGGTCGTGATGGTGATAAAATAGCTGAAGCGGGACTGGAGATTGAGTATTACGAAGATGTTCCGGCGTTTAAACAGGCTAATCTGGTTATAATATGCCGGAAAATGTACTATCTTGATTTTGTACCGGAAAGAATCCCCCAGGATGTCATCGAAAGGTTTTACCCGGAGGGGGATTACCACCGATTTTACGTTGGAGAAGTGGAATCGATTTACATGCCATAAGAGCAAGCGGCTGATGTGCTTGTTTTTCAATACAATACGGGTTGGCTAAAGTGTCAGAAATTCCGAGGTATAAGTTCAGATTATAAATAAGGGGAGCATTATGGTTGATTTTACAAAGATTCCTTCAAAAAGAGAAGCTGGAAAGCTGATTGATTACTCGATCCTTCCCAAACAGACCACGGAGAAAGAAATTATTGACGCCTGCCGGAAAGCCATCGAGTACAATGTAAAGGCTGTGTGCGTCTCTTCATCCTATTGGACGCCGATTGTCGCCAAGGAACTCAATGGAACCGATATTATGGTCGGAGCCGCCATTGGGTTCCCATTCGGTCAGCAGACCAGCGCAGTGAAAGCCTTTGAATCTGAAGAAGCGGTTCGGCTGGGCGCTACAGTGCTGGATAACTGTATGAATGTCGGCGCGCTTAAAGACAGAAAATTTGCCGAGATAAAACGGGAGTTCAAGGAATACAAAGAGGCTGCCGGTCCCGTCATGACTAAAATGATTATCGAAGTGTGTTATCTGACCGACGAAGAGATAAGGGTTGCGTGCGAATTGGTCGCTGAAGCCGGCATTGACTGGGTCAAATCTTCATCGGGACAGTATGAAGGGCCGACACTGGAACAGGTGATGCTCATGAGCGAGTGTGTGAAAGGCACAAGCACAAAAGTCAAGGTGTCCGGTGTTAAGTTCCCGCGTCCACAGAACGCGTATGCCTTCCTGATGGCGGGGGCTGAACTAATCGGTACGCGTGCTGCTGTTGAAGTGATAGACTCGTTTGACACCATGAGAAGAATCGGCATTATCCCTCCATATGAAGGTAAATAAAAAGGTGAGTAATGCTAAAGTGACTTTCGAAGCGATAGGATAAGCCTCAATTCAAGTGCTTCAAAAGTATAAACAGAAAGAAGGCATGGAAATGTATGAAAATATGGATAAAATGCTGAGCTCAGCCAGACGGGGTCATTATGCGGTTGGCGCATTCAATATGGTCAATTACCTAACGGCAACCGCGATTGTTAAGGCGGCTGAAGAGTTGCGCTCGCCAGTCATTATCCAGACATCAGTCGCCACTGTTAAGCAGATTGGCGCAAAGGAAACGATACAAATGCTGAAGGGGATTGTGGAGGATGCTACGATTCCCGCAGCTGTTCATCTTGATCACTGCACCGATCCCGACCTTGTGATGAAATGTATTGACCTTGGCTGGTCCTCGGTAATGATTGATCTATCAAAGGCATCGTTTCAAGCGAATGTCGAAGCAACGAGAGATATCTTGCGTTATGCTGAAAGTAAAAACGTTTCGGTGGAAGGGGAGCTGGGGGCGATCTTCGGGGTTGAAGATGATATTAAGGTGGACGACAGAGAGGCTTGTCTGGCAACGCCAGAAGCATCGAATGAATATGTGGTGCGTACGGGAGTTTCTGCGTTCGCACCTGCCATAGGGACGGCCCATGGACTGTATAAGGGTGAGCCAAAGGTGGATTACGGATTGTTTAAGTCCATTGCGGATACCGTAAATTGCGCACTTGTGATTCACGGCGGCACAGGTTTGCCCGCGGAAGCCTTCCAGCGGCTGATCGCGCTTGGCGCCTCAAAAATCAATGTCTCGACTGCAGTTAAAATTGCGTACTGCCAGGGGATGCATGGTTATCTGAAAGAGCATCCAATGGAAAACAACCCTTTGAAGCTGGATAAGTATGTATTGTTGAGTGTTAAGGAATGTGTGAAGGACTACATCAATATATTCGGCTCAACGGACAAGGCCTGAAAAGAGGTGAAAAAAATGTATGTTCCGGAATATCACTGTGACCTTCATACCCATTCATTACGATCGGATGGCAATGATACCGTAAAGGAACTGATTGATCTGGCTTGTTCGGCCGGTATGAGAGTGATTGCGCTGACTGATCATGATGTTTGCCCGCCTAAATTCATTGAGGTTGATGGCGAGCAAATAAGGCCCGGCGAGTACGCTTCGTCCAAAGGGCTTGTTTTTATTCCAGGTATTGAGTTCTCCTGCGAGACTTATGTGGATGATGTGCATATCATTGGGCTGGGATGCGATTTTGACAGCAGCGCGGTAAAAGACATTGAGCGGGACATGGTATTGAGCAAGGTCAACGGATACAGAGAGCTGGTGGATGTGCTCAATAGGGACGGGTTTGATATTTGCTGGGAGGATATCACACGATTTCCGGGAGGGATTCGAAGGGACGATGAAGTGCAGCGGAAACACATCTTCGAAACAATGGCATTAAAGGGGTACGCAAAAAGCTGGAACGATGCAAAAAAAATGGTGCGTGAAAACCCGAGGTATAATATTCGGCGAAGAAAAGTGGAGCCGGAAACAGCGATACGGGCCATTCGGGACGCCGGCGGGATAGCCATTCTGGCGCACCCCTATCTGATTGATGATGTTATCAACATTGACGGAGTGGAGATGACCAGAAAAGAATACATCGCTAGTCTTATCCAATTTGGCCTGCAAGGCATTGAAGCTGCATACACTTACGATAAAACAAGCTATCAAGGAGCCCTTTCAAAAAAAGAGATAGAAACGGCGGTCAGGCAAGAATACGAACATAAATTGCCTGTAATTTCCGGAGGATCTGATTATCATGGAGACATTAAGAAAGGCGTAAAAAACCCCAGGCGGATTGGAGAAGGCGGTATATCATTCGAATACTTTACCGCAAATAAGCTATTTGAAAGGTTTATTCAGTTGGTTTGATCGAGTAAAATACAGGTGGAAGAATTGACTACACGGAGCCACGATATAAATTCTTCATGACGGTCTCCTTCAATAAATATATAATAAAGAAACTCTGAACATTATGTGCAGTATTTGACCAATTGACTTGCACATTATGAGAACATGCCGCGGAGCAAAGGACACCCGACTTTCCGGCGGCGGCATCCGTATTGTACAACATAATAGAAAAGCCTTGAAACCCAAATGACGATGTGTTTTCGATCGGACAGGATGGTCTTTCTTCTTGCAGATGTGATGTTTAAGCAGCTGATGGCGAAGTACGAGGCGCAGCAAAATCAGCTAATGTCCAGCCTGTCCGAGTTGAAGGCGGAGCAATCTGTCGTCAAGGATGATACGGAGAACATTAGGCATCTGATGGAACGGTTTGAAAAATGCACCTACATTGAGACGCTGGACAGAGATACCATATACGAGCTGATAGACTTCATATGGTTTTCAAAAAGGAGAAGTCGGGAAAGGCTACAGGCAGAAGATCGGCATACACTACAACTTTGTCGGTGAGTTAAAAGGTTGCGATTTTCTTGAGTATTTCGTTCACATCAAAAAACACCAGAATGCAAAAGACCAGACTGCGGTATAGTCTGATCTCTGGGCACCTTTAAGTGCTTAAGATCATATGGCGGAGAAGCCCCCTAGCTCCAACACTTGAAATGGGGCAGGCACGGAGAAAAGTAGTTTAGTTTAATGTTTTTAGGGATTGGTCAAAATATAGCAATAATTGAGCATATTTAAGTCAAGAAAATTAAATATTGTTCTACTTTAGCAGAAAGCTCCCGCCAATGCTGGGGAGGAGTTTACTGCCCAAAACCACCAGCGGAAAGTTGTTATCCCATCTCTGATATCGAAGCAATTGCTCGTGTGCCTTGTTTTCATTAAGGTTTGCTTTCTCTCATTTCTGTTGTTTTCTTTGTGGTTGAAATGCTATCAGAATTTGAAATCCTCGCCTTTTCCTTTACCCTTTAGCAGAAGTGAGGTATAATATCAGAAAAATAACAAAGGTGAGCTTCATAATGGAAACCATGCAAATCCCAAGGAAAGAGTTGCTTGTTGAGATTGCAAAGAAATACTATATAGAGAATATGTCGCAGCAGCAAATCGCAAAAGAGCTTAACATGTCTAGGTCAAACATATCACGCCTATTGAAGACATGCATGGACAATAAAATTGTTGAAATAAAGATAAACGATGTACTATCAAAAGAACCCGAATTAGCCCAGAAAATTCGCAAAGAGTTTAATATGATAGATGTCTTGATTGCGACATCCAACAAGAGTATAGAAAAATGCAGAGAAAATGTGGGAGCGCTTGCGGCGTTCTTTTTGCAAAGAACATTGGAAAACAATATGTTGCTAGGGGTTACTTTGGGAAGAACAAGCTACTATATCGCACACCATATTGAAATACCAGGCACAAAAAAAGTTGACGTTATTCAAATGGTAGGAGGTATTTCTGGGAAGACAATAGATACGGATGGGCAAGAGATAACAAAACGATTGGCACGAAAGCTTAACGG
>CAZNVX010000177.1:0-6464 GCA_964576225.1 uncultured Christensenellaceae bacterium | reverse complement strand
TTATCAATATAAACGTAGGCATCATCCATGTTACGGGCGACATAGACGGTGTTATCTTTATCCGAATACAGAGCCCCGATCTCCTGCGAAATGGAATCAGAAACCTTGACGGGATTGGGCGTATCTGTCACCAGCGCCTTGAGCTTTGAGCGGATGGAGGTTTGCTCGCGTTCGCGGATAGGCTTGCCTTGCGTCTGCGATACGTCAAACACGCGCTTTGCATCAAAGCTGGTTCCCGTTGTGCCGTCCTCGCGCTGATATTCGCCATTGGCTTCTAGCACCATCAGGGCTTTTTCATTGCGTTTGACAGAGCGTCCGCGTTGGTGCCAGTCGTCGAAACTCATGACATATGTGGCGTCCGGCTTCTGAGCCAACACCAGCAGGGTATTGGCGACGCTCATCTTGCCGAGCCGCGACTGCATACCGAGATAGTCAGAAATAGTCTTGGCGCTGGAAAAGGTTAAATCCGTCATGCCGTCGATGGCCTCGTATAGCTTTGCGCGTTCCGCTTGCTTGCGCTGCGCCCAGGCTTCCTTGTCAAACGGCTGGTCATTGTTGAATCCTGAGCTTTGGTTCTCAAACAAATTGTCGAAGTTCTCCATGTAAATTACCTTCCTTTCGATGATTTCTTATTTTGCCTGTTTCGTGCAGGCTGCTGGTGAGTGGTCTGCCGGGTCTTGTCCTTTGTAGGGGCACTCTTTTGCTGCCGCTCAGTTCTGATCTCCTTGATCTGTCGGCGCACAGACGGGCGCTCAGGCTCAGCGGTATCGCCTTTGGTTTTTAAGAAAGGCGCGGACAGATTCGATTTGTCCGTCCCCGCCTTCGTAGGGTTTGACATGTCTGTGGGTTGCTTGTGCTCTGTCTTCTTCGGGCCGTTCAGCAGTTCATTCAGCAGGTTATCACCCATGGTATGACCGGTCTTCTCGGATGGTGGGGCAGAGCGCTCCTTTTCAGCATCGGGCCGTTTTGACTTAGTTTCCCGTGCCTTCTTGATATCCTCGCGGATTTTCTCTACATCGACGGTGGACAGGGCGAACCGCTCAGCGATACGGTTGACCTTGGCGGCATCGTTGGCATTCACCACGATGTCGCACAATCCGTCCGGCTGTTTACGATTCACTACTGCGGCGTAAAGAACGCCGTATTTGCGTGCTTCTTCTGCAAAGCGTCTGAGTTCGCTTGTCTTGATGACGAACACCTTGGTTGGCTTACCGTTGAATGCCTGCATCCGCGTTTTACCTTTGGTACGCTTCTGATCCTTAAGCGCCGCGACGAGGAATGTGGCGAGCGACAGTGCGGCTTTGCCTGCGAGATTGGTCGCCACTTCGATTCCTTTTACGGTCAGATTAGTCGCCATGCTGACGACCTGTTCTGCCGCATCTCCTGTTTGGGTCATGTTTTTATCCTCCTTCTCTTGTATTAAAAAGACGTTCCCTGGGAAAGATACGTCTAATTTGTCAGTATTAATTTGTTTGCAAAGATGATATGGACAGCAGTAACGTTAGGCATTATTGAGTAATGGACTCTTCGGTCATTGCATGCAATTACGTTAGTAATCTGGATGATAAATTCAACCATTCCATAAGACTAGATTTTCATTAAGTTTGGTTTAGCAAATTTACAACTTATGAATTAATAAATGTAGGTAATAAAAAACCACCGAAGTTTGTGGCTTCGATGGCTTAACAACCTATATTACTATGGCTTAACAATTAAATCACCAAAACGAGCAGAAGCTTTTTCACCATTACTTTTTTCACTTTGCCATTCATTAAGATATTTTTCTGCCTGCTGATCAGACAAATTGAGAAAAAACTTTAGATCATCTATTATTAAAATATCTCTATAGAATGCAGTCTTTAGCATTTTTATTACTGCAGCATTCTTTACTATCTCATAATCCTTTTTCAAAATTTCGTCTTTAATTATTGGCTCTAATTCGATTTTATCAATACTATTCTTTTTTAGAAAAGCAAAGTAAGAGGATAATGTTGTATTGTTTATATATCCATATCTTCTCATTCCCATCATTAAAGACGATAAGCTTATCTGTAAATCTTTCTTAATTGGAAAAAGTTCTGATAATAAATTAAAGCTTTGCAACGTTGAATTATAAAGCAATAATAGCTTGCGAGGACAAAGGAAATAGCCAGCAAAGCAATCCGCCATAGAATCTAGTAAATTCTTTTTTCTGCTTGAGCTTAAGTATTGTCTTATTCTCCGTTTATAAAGTGGCCGATGTAGAATAATATGTGCATACTCATGCGCAATTGTAAAAAGTTTACGCTCAACAGAAATTTCCGAATTATCATTGATAAAGATATAACATCCACGCGTGTCATCACATACGGAAAGGCCAGAGATGTCTGGGGTGTAAAAATCCTTAAAGAAGATATTGATTCCACGTTGAGTTAAAGCAGAAATAATTGATAGAGCTCCTTTATCCTCCATACCTATAAGACGCCTTTGTTCATCCGCAATACGCTCTATTTCTACTTCTAATTCTTCATCCAAGACTAGTTTTGGTGCAGAATAATCTGAACACTCATAATTGACATTAATTATGCTTCCTTGATATTGTACCGAAAGATTGTACTGTTCAGGAATAAAGCATACATTTCTATTAATTGATTTAGCAAGCTTGACATATCGATTTATATAATTTGCAATTGTTTCTGATAAATCGTCAGTGGCCGCTTGATAATTTAGCACGGTTCTGAAAAGTATTGCCGGGTCTTGTTCGCTTTTTTCAGTAATTAGCTCATCAACAGATACATTAAAAAAAGATGCAATCTGCACAAGTTTAACGCTATCAACAATCGAAATGCCTTTAAGATAATTTGTAAGGGTTTGTCTTGTCACTCCTAAATGTTGTGCTAGATCAGTTGCAGGAATCTTTCTTTCATCTAGTAAGCGGAGAATATTTATAGCAATGGCTTTATTAGTATCCAAGCAAAATACCTCCAATATAAAAATTTTATAATCTTTATTATCATTATATACTCAGTGCACAAATAGTCAAGATTTAAGTAAAATTTTTTTACACTTTTCGTCTCAACCGAATTAAAATATTAGGCTTTGGTCAAAATTTTTTTACAATTGTTATTGACATGTATTTGTTATTACTCTAAAATAAGAGTTGATTGAAAAGGCCCATGTAATGTCTACCACCGTTGCAGGGTACGAAAGGGGGAGTGCTCGTGGAATGTATAAAATAAAAGAGAGAACCAAAGGTCCTCTCTCTCTCCCGATAAAATGTGATCACTGTCAGTGTGGTTCAGTGGTCAGACATTTCCACATGTAATTTCAGGGCTACCACACCCTTACTCATACTATAAGTGTGTTTCATTCATATTATAGCTTGAGTAAAACCAAATTTCAAGTGGGAATGTTAGGCTAACCGCATAATCTTAACTTAAGAAAGGGAAGTATTATGTCTAGCATTAACAACGATCATTCCACTGGATCAAACGCGAACAATCAACATGGCGACAATAGCAAACCTGATCATCCGTCACCTCACAAACTCTATAAATTCATGGTTAAGAACCAGATGTTCGAAACCACGAAGCAAATGGTAACCGGCCGACAGATCTGTGAAATTGCCGGTCTAATCCCTCCGGAGAAATATAAGCTGGATATGAAGCTCAAGGGTGGAGTATATGAGGAAATCGGATTAGACAAGCAAGTGGATCTATCAGAACCTGGAGTTGAGAAATTCGTGTACATAACCCGCGATCAGACGGAGGGTTAATACATGGAATTCCGACGGCAGTTTTTGTTTGGTAATGAGGATACAGAGTATTTAAACGTAAACCATCCTGGTTGGGAATCTATATCGAATGATCGTCAGAGATGGCTTCTTCTAAACAATTTTATGATACCCGCGGGATATACGATCCACGAATGTACAGTGGCTATATCTATACCAGCTAACTATCCATCTCAACCGTTGGATATGGCTTACTTTTCCCCAAATATTCATAGAAAAGATGGACAAGCTATCCGACAAACCAATAGTTCAATGAATATTGACGGGAAATCCTTTCAGCGTTGGTCTCGGCATTATTCAAGTCAGAATCCATGGATTCCTGATGAGAGTAATATTGCAACTCATGTTATGGCAATTCGTGATTGGCTCGACCGTGCTTTAGAAGGACAGGTGGTTGCATGACAGAATATTCTTTTCGATTAACCAAAGAACAATTTGATTTCATCGGTGGCCTATTTGCCACCGATGAAACGAAATACTTCGTTATTGCTGAATGCGGGACAGGACAAGCAGAATGGTCACATAATATTGATCATAAATCTTGGTGTATAAAAGGTACACCTGAAGCATGGCCAATAGAGAAGATCGCTCATTGCTTATCTATACAAAAAAAGGGTAATTGTTATTGTATCTTTGTAAACAATGAGGATAGATTGCATAGAATATTTCGTTCTGAAACTGATATTTTATGGGCAACTATCCACCAAGATTCCTTATCGGTCTATTATTCTAATGAACAAAATCAATTAGAACCTTTTGATAGTTGTTGTATTGTTGGTCATGATCTACGTTTCATTTTCGCTGATAAAGAGCATGATGATTTATCAGGACAATTCTACGAACGAACCGCACAGGCATTTGGAACTGGAACAGTTAACTACCTGTCTAAACTAACCATTGGGATTGCAGGAGTATCCGGAACAGGTAGCATAGTAGCTGAGCAATTGTTGCGATTAGGCGTTAAAAGGCTTGTCCTAGTTGATAACGACGTTGTTGAAAGGCGTAATCTTGGACGAATATTAAATTCTACTTCACAAGATGCTCAAGATGCTGTAAATAAAGCGAAAATGATTCAACGGGTCTATCAAGCGAGCAGGCTGCCAACTGATGTTGTTGCAATTGATACCGTCATTCTAGAGCCTCAAACCGTAAGGACTCTTTCACAATGTGATATTCTATTCGGATGTTTGGATTCGGTTGATGGTAGACATCAGTTAAATCGTATTAGTACATTTTATTGCATCCCATATTTTGATCTTGGTGTCTCATTAACAGCTGACGGAAAAGGCGGTATCTCTGAAATTACTGGTGCCGTGCGCTATGTCATCCCGGGGGGGTCAACTTTGTTAAGTCGAAAAGCTTATACGCTTGATCAGTTAAATTCTACTAGTTTAAAACGTGAAAATCCCATAGAGTATGCTAATCGACTTAAAGAAAAATATATTCAAGGTGCACAAGAAGGCAGCCCAGCAGTTATTAGTGTAAACATGTTAACCGCAAGTCTCGGTGTCAATGATTTTCTGGCTCGTATTCATCCTTATAGAGATGAATCCAATGAACACTACGAAACCATTTGGATTGATTTGGTTAATATGCGTTTTTGTTCAGAGCTTCCATCCCCTTCAGATAAAAGCTATATGAAGTATGTTGGAAATGGAGACTGTTCGCCCCTTCTTAATATGCCCGTTCTAGGAGATACTGAAAGATGATAAGAGCATTTGTCTGTCTTATATCAAACAAGCTAAGAAATATCATCCCATTAATGCGCGGTTATAGTGTCAGGGTTTTTGATGATATCCCTGAAGATATTCAAAGCGGGATAGTTTACATTATTGGAACTTCATATAACCCGCAATATGCCATGTTTCTTTGTCCATGTGGATGTGGCAGAACAGTTGAGTTAAATCTGAATACATCATCAAGACCATGCTGGTCACTCAAATGGCATCTGAATGGTACAATATCCTTTAATCCATCAATTTGGCGGAAGCAAGGGTGTAAAAGTCATTTTTACTTTAAGAAAAACAAAATCCACTGGTGTTAAGCTTTTGCGGGGCTCATATTAAAAGCCCCGCTTATTTTTTATGCTTGAAACTACTACTCTTAGATAGATTTCATCACGCTAACTCCTCATTATGTTAATAATACGTTGATATTAAGATGTGAGAACAACCATCCTGCAATACCATAACGTCGTTATTTAAAGCGCATCGCCGGAACTAAAGCCGTTTTCATATTTTGCTAGCTTAATTTTGAGCTTGTATATGTCAGCAGACATCTCACGCAGCCTGTTCGGGGAAGCAACCTGCATATCACATTGTATAACGTTTGCCACATTACTTATCTCGGAATATATCTGTACGAGTTCGTTTTCCGCGATGTCCGCCAACTCAAAAACCGGCAACTGGTTCAATTGCCTTTCCAGCACGGCTGTCGGAATTTCATGTTCTGTCCAGTTATACTCGATCTCCTGGTTTCGGCATTCGCACTCTCGATTAAGCCTTTCAAATATTAACTGATCAATCTCGAATTTCACATTGCGGAGATAACTCTGCAATCCATATATAAAGGAACGTAGCGTTCGTTTGCGCTCCTTCAATATCGTCGTAAGATAGATCAGAATTGCAACCAACGCGCTTGAGGCGATACCTATACCGATGTCATACCATAACGCAGAATTTGCGTTCGTTGA
>CAZNVX010000176.1:0-6523 GCA_964576225.1 uncultured Christensenellaceae bacterium | reverse complement strand
AAATTGAAGCGGCTTTTATCTTAAAAAGTCCACAAGCGACGGCTGGATAATCTTTGATCCGATCTGCAGCGCCGCGTTATACACGTATTCGGCCATTTTGAAGTTCATCACAGCCTCGGCCTGATCCACATCCTCAAGCCTTGATTTCATGTCGGTGTACATCAGGCTGTCTTCCTCGTACCGGTTGGCAATCAGCTCCAGGCGGTTAACACGCCCGCCGATTTGCGCAGCCACCGACAACACATGGCTCTGGCTGCCCTTTATCTGATCGATATAAGAGCCCATCTCGTCCGCTGACGCGTTGTTGACAAGAGCATTATACAGGTTATCGAGGATTGTGTAAATGTTGTCTTCCCCCATGCCCAAAAGCTCTGTGCCGGTCACCGTCACGCTCATCTTCAGGTTGAACCCCATCTCGTACTCAATGGACGTCGCATCTTCTGCTATCAGCAAAGGGTTCGTATCGTCCGTCAGATCAAGGCCGTTATACAGCACGTTGCCGCTGCCGTCCAGCGTGAAAGGGGTTTTGTTGACATTGAAGCCGCCGAATATATACATATCGCCCGACTGGGCGTTCCCAACCGTCAGCACGTGGTCGCGCAGCTGCCGGATCAGTTCGGCTGCGGCGGTCTTGTCCTCCTCAGACATATAATCGTTGGATATATTGACGGCAGTCTCATAAGCGGATTTGATGATTTCGTTAAGCTCCATGACGGATGATTCCGTCTGCCGCAGCAGCGTCAGGCCCCGCTCAACGTTTTCCTTATACTGCGCGCCCTTATATAGCTTGACCTGGTACTGCATCACAGACACCGCGTCCACCGGATTATCCGACAGTTTATTAAGCCGCTTGCCCGTCGATATCTGGGTCTGCAATCCAACCATGCTTGCCATGTTATTGTTGATGTTTTTAAGATACTTGTCCAGTATCATTCCATTGGTTATCCGCATTGTATAACCCCCTCTCTCGCCGCCGCCATTACAGCCCGACGCGGCCGGTCCGGTTGATCAACACATCCAGCGCTTCATCAATGGCTGTCAGCACGCGTGCCGCGGCCGAATAAGAATGCTGATAGGCAACCAGCTGTATCATTTCCTCGTCCAGCGAAACGCCGGATATGGATTGTTTTCTTTCGGTTATATTGTCCATGATGGTTTGCTGGCTGGCGGCATTTTTCCTGCTCGTCGCGCTTTCGATGCCCACCTCCACCACGGTGCTCTTCAGGAAGTTCTCAAAATTATCGACACCGGGCAAGCCTTTGCTAGCCGACAGCGTGACCATGGCCAGCGCAATGATATTGTTGCCGGCCTGCGTATTCGCGGCTGATAAATCGATTAGCGTGTTCGATGCGGCAATGTTGAACACGTTGTCAAGCACCGCGGCCGACAGCGTAAAATTCCCCGCTGTGATCAGGCTGTAATCGCCTGACGGGACGTCAAACAGATTGATCCCCGTCTGCGAAGCATTACCCCCGTAAGGCATCGTGTAACCGGTGCTGTGAATCGCGTTGAACTGCTCGGCAATGCTCCGGGCCAGCGTATTGAGGCTCTGCAGTATGCGGGGGATTCCGATTTTGTCCACAGCGTTGCTGTCACGCAATTCCTTTAACGCCTGAAGCTTGCCGCCGCTGAATGAAAACACGGTGCCCGGGCTTCCCAGATAAATCTCATAGTACCCCGGTTCTCCGGATACTTCTCCGGTCAGCTCCGGCCGGGCTTCAAGCAGCGTCACGGTGGTATGATTCACAAGGTCAACACCGTCACAGCTCACCACCAGCTGTCCGTTTGATGCTTCAGTGCAGGTGATATTGATCAGCCCCGACAGCTGGTCGATCAGCAGATTGCGCTTATCCCGCAAATCGTTGGCCTTCTCGCCGGAAAGCTCATACGCAAATATCTGCTTGTTGAAGCTGGAAATGCCGTTTAACAAATCGTTGATCTCGTCCACAGTCAGCTTCATCGAATCGTTGTAAAGATTCTGCAGATCCACCAGCTGATCGTAGTACCGGTTGAAGGTCTCCGTCATCTTGAGTGCGTTCTGCTGCACAGTGGTGCGGATCTCCTTGCTGGACGGGTCTGCGGACAGATCGCTCAGGCTGTCAAAGAAATCGGCCATGGCCTTGGAGATGCTGCTGCCGGATAATTCGTTGATCACCGTCTCAATGTATTCAAGCTCGTCTGCGCGTGTCTGCCAGTATCCAAGCTTTGTGTTCTGGTTTCGGAACTGGCGGTCCAGATAATCGCTTCTGATCTGGTCAATCATCGTCACCGCCACGCCCCCGCCTATCGCACCCTTGTTCACCTGAGCAATCCTGGCGTGCGGATATGACGGATCAATCGCCTCCACAATAATGCGCTGGCGCGTGTAGCCCTGCGTGTTGGCGTTTGAAATATTATGGCCTGATAAGCTGATGGCCTTTTGGCTTACCGCGAGCGCCGTTTTGGCGATCTGAAGCCCATAAAACAACCCGGACATAACTCTCCTTTGCTAAACCATCCGGTCTAAAATGAGCGTCGCATTTTCCTGCGTTTCACTCATCCGCCCGGAATGCGAGTAGGTGTTGAGCGTATTGATATGGCCCGTTAACAGATTGACGCAATAGGCCGAATATTGAAGATGCGTATCCACCAGCCCCCTGTTTACCATGTTGAGGCTCTCCACTTCAGTAATCACGTGCGACAGTTCTGATTTGAGCTGAATGAATTCCGCTTTCATGCCGCCTTTTGGCATCTCGGCGATCGTGTCAAGCCGCAGATCCCCTCCAGGCAGGCCGCACGCCAGCGCTATCTTTTCGATCAGGTCTTCGCGTTCTTTTTCCAGCTCGCGGATTGTTTTAACCAGATTCCATTCGAGCGCCACAATGCGGTCAAGCCCCGTCACATCATTATGCAGCAGAGCTTCCTTTTTTTGCTTGGATTTTGAGAGTATCTCTTTATACGCGACCAGCTCCTGCTGCATCACTTCTTTTAAATCGGACAGCAAACATTCCATAACCTGTCACCTCATATATCTGGCGAGCGTTATTTGCCCAGTATCTTTTCCGCTACCTTCACGCCGGGAACGGAATATGTGTTGTTTCGCACCTGAGCCGCCACCGCGTTGATATGGGCGATCTCTTCCGGTGTCCTTACCCCCAGCGTTTCCTTGGCCGCCTTCAACGCAGTCGAAAACGACCTGGCGCCATCCGTCAGTTCTGTTCTGTCAATCGCGCTGGCAGGCTTTTCCACAGCCAGCTTTTCCCTGACATGCACATACTGAGTCAGCAGCTCTTTTGGGGGGATGGAATTGATTCTCACAACAATCACCTCAATAGTTTTTGTCTCTTCCGTATCGGGAATGCATCTTGGCACGCACCGTCGTCTCCGGATTTTTATTCCCTTTCGCCGCGGCACTGATGCTGCCCAATGCGCTGGCCAGCTTTTCACGGCAAACGCTGCAGAACCGGCCGCTTGATATCGGCCTGCCGCAGTCCTCGCAGTTAAGCACCTCATCTGTATTATCGATATTCAGGCGCCCTTCCTTTAGGAAATACAGCACATGTTTTTCCGGAACGCCGGTATTTTCTACAATATCCAGCAACGTTGCGTTCTCGTTGTCATAGATATACTCTTTAACCGTGATAAAAGCCTTTTCCATCTCGTCAGCACATTCCGGGCAATAGCTGGCCCCCACCGACTGGAACAGGCGTCCGCATTGTTTGCATAACAGCACCTTCGGTCTCATACCGTCACTCCTTTACCGATCAGGTTCTCAGGTTGTTCGTCGTGGCCTCCATCTGATCCCAGGTGGTCACCGCTTTTCCCGCTATTGCAAACGCTTTCTGCGCCCGAATCAGCTGCGTCAGTTCCACCGCCAGATCCACATTGGAGCCTTCAAGCGCACCCTGCACCACCGACGCGCCGGATAGAACAGGCGCGCCAGAGACCACCGTTTCCATAAAGCACGTATCGCCCACCGACGACAATCCGTTCCGGTTGGCAAATGTGACGATATTCAGCCTGGCAAAGGCCGCGCCCCCTGCCGACAGCGAGCCGTCGGACGCCACCTCAATGTCCTCTGCGCCCTCGGGCAGCCTGATCCGGTTCAGCTGGTCGTCCAGCACATAATTGCCTTTTCCGTTCACCAGATACTGCCCGTCGTTTTCCACGGACACGCCAAACGCGCCGCTGCGGGTATACATCACCGTTCCGTTGGCATTCGACAGTGTAAAATACCCGTCTCCGTCGATATACAAATCCAAGGAGATGCCCGTATTCATCACGGCGCCCTGCCTGAGATCGCGGTTGGTATTTCCAATCAGCACGCCTGTCCCCTGCATCATGCCTTCCTGCTCCAGATCCGCCGGATTCAGTATCCGGGTGTACAGCGCGTCTTTAAAATCCATTCTCTGGCCCTTGTAGCCAGCTGTGTTAACATTGGCAATGTTTCCTGCGATGACATTCACGCGATTCTGCTGTGCCATCAATCCGAGCTTCGCGGCATGTAATGCTTGCATAATCCCTACCTTACACCTTTCCGACTTCGTTGACCGTTTTGCCGAGCGATTGGTCGAGCATCGTCAGCACGCGCTGGTTCACCTGATAAGCCCGGTTGAGCTCAACCATGGTCACCATTTCTTCGGCCATATTCACATTGGAGCTTTCCAGATACCCCTGCATCACCGTATAGTCTGTGGCCGGCTGGGCTGCGCCCGCCCGCCCCGCAGCAAACATATTCGAGCCTTCTTTTACCAATCCCGTCAGGTCGCCGAACGTGACAATCTGCAGCCTGTTCACGGCGACGTCGCCCACGATCACATGTCCCTGTGCGTCTATTGTAAACTCATCGCCGCCCACAAAGATATTGCCGTTCGTCCCCTGCACATAATTGCCGCTGCTGTTGACGAGATATCCGCCCGGGCTGACGGCGAAAGCACCGTCCCGCGTGTATCGCGGCCCGCGCGGTGTGTTGATCACAAAGAATCCTTCGCCCTGCAGCGCCACATCCGTCAGGCGCTCCGTCTGCTCCAGATCCCCCTGCTCAAACGATGTGACGACATCATCCACGTGAATACCGGTGTTCTGCGGCCCAATCGAGCCTGATAAGCTCATCCCCTCGATCATCAGATCCTTAAACGATTTGGAAATAAGCGTGTCTTTCTTGTAACCGGTTGTATCAATGTTGATGATATTGTTGGTCACAACATCCATCTTTTTTCTTTGAACCAGCATACCGGTGCTGGCGATATATAAGCTGCGAAGCATAAGTCCCTACCTCAAAAATATTATTCTGTATATATTATCGTCTTTATGGCTCTGCCACTTTAGGTTTATTTACGGATCATGTCGAGCGCCAGCGTCACTTCGCGCACAGAAATCCCCAGCGTTTTGGCAATATCGGTGGCGCCAAGCCCCTGAGCGTCCAGCAGCGCAATCTTCTCGTTGATTTTCAGCGGCGCTTCTGTGACGGCTGCGGCATCCGGAGCGGGCGCAGACGGCTTTTGGTCAGGCCTTGCCGTCTCGGGCAGCGGCGCTGCCGCGGCAGGCTGCGCGTCCGCCGTTTTATTATTCTGCTGTGCGGCTTGGCGCAGGCTTTTCAGCTCTGCGGACAGCCCCTTGGCCTCCTCGAGCAGCAGCGCCGCCTTTTTCAAGGTCTGCGCCGTTTCTTTTTTTGTCTCCTCGGCAAACTCCTCAAAGCTGCCCAGCATATCCTCCACGTTCTGGTAGAGCGTGAACAACCGCTGTTCCTTCTCGTAGGCGGATTTATCTCCCTTGTTTTTTCTGCCGGAGCGGGATACCCTGCCGTAAAACCACAGCCCCGCGCATACCAGCACAAACACGTATGACGCAAATGCGTAATGTGTGATGTCCATACGATTACCCTTTCATGAGTTATAAGCTTTTGCCGGTTCATAAATACCGGCAAACTGCATTTTGCTGCGCATCTTCATCACAACCTTGGAATGAATCTGCGACACACGTGATTCGGATACGCCCAGCACCTCAGCAATTTCCTTTAAGGTCATCTCTTCATAATAATACAACGTGATCACAAGCTTTTCCTTCTCAGGGAGGTTATCAATGATCTTTCCGAGTATCTCCACCATCTCCCTGTTCTCCACCACCTCTTCGAGCGAGCTTTCCTGATTCTGTATCGTATGCTCCCAGGCCGCTTCGCTTTGCACCATTTCTTCAAAATGGATGATGTTGAACATCTGGGATTTGCCGAGTGTGCTTTGCAGCTCATCCTCAGGCATGCCCAGATGACGCGCCACTTCGCCGTCGGTGGGCTCACGGCACAGCTTGCTTTCCAGCTCGCTGTACGCATTGCTGATCGCCTTTATTTTGCGCCGCAGGCTGGACGGCGCCCAATCCTGCTTTCGGATATTGTCGATGATCTCGCCCTTGATGCGCATGGCCGCGTAATACTCGAACTTCACATCGCGCGACGTGTCGTACTTCTCCACAGCATCCATCAGCCCCAATATGCCGCAGCTTAACATGTCGTCATAGTTGCTGTAGGATTTATAAGTCGGCATCAGGC
>CAZNVX010000175.1:0-6539 GCA_964576225.1 uncultured Christensenellaceae bacterium | reverse complement strand
TGCGTGCTGGTTTCATTGCCGCCCAAATAAAGCAGGGTATCACAGTTGCCCATCACGGTTTCCCACATGTCCCTGTCGCCTTTGAACATGCTTTTGAGCTGCGCAAGGTTTTGGATGATAATGCTGGCCGATATGCCACGCGAGCGCATGGTGGCAAGGCACTTGTCAAATTCCTCGGGGATGGGGATGTTCGGGAATTCATCGAGCATGAAATGAACGGGGATAGGCAATCGACCTTTATATCTGTTATCAGCTTCATAGTAAAGCGTTTGAAATATCTGTGTGTAGCAAAGGCCGATCAGGAAGTTGAATGATGTGTCGTTATCCGGTACGATGGCGAACAGGGCGGTCTTTTTTTCTCCGATACTGGCAATATCCAGTTCATCCTCGTTTGTCATATCCCGAATCTGCTCAAGGTTGAATGCCGCAAGCCGCACGGCCACGGACACAAGGATGCTTTTTGCTGTTTTGCCTGCGGCCTGTTTGAATACCTGATACTGACGGAGCGCGATGGAGTTGGGTTTAGTCTCTTCCAGCGCCATGAACAGTAAATCAAGTGGGCTTAAATACTGCTCATTCTGCTCACTCGCTCCGGCGTATTCGAGCATGGTCATGACCATGCCGAAATTTTGTTCCTCCCGCGGCGCTTCTGTGAGCAGATAGAACATAAGCGCTTGCAGCAGCGCCGTTTCGGATTTTTCCCAAAAGGGTTCGGACGATTGCGCTCCTTTGGGCGTGGTGTTTCGGATGAGGTTGTTAATCAGCTTGATCACATCCTTTTCATCCCTGATATACCGAAACGGGTTGTACCTGTCCGAGTTATGGAAGTTGATCAGGTCAAGGATTTTGATCTCATACCCTTCGCTGACAAGCAGATTGCCGACGCTACGGATGATCTCGCCCTTTGCGTCCGTGACAATAAATGAGCTGTTCGCCTGCATGATGTTTGGCAATGCGTATCCACGGGTTTTACCGGCACCGCTGCCACCGATAATCAGCGCGTTGAGGTTGCGCCGATGCTTATACACGTCCAGCCCCATGCGTACATGCTGGGTCAATATCCTGTCGGTCTTTTTGTCCTGTGAAAACAACCTGTTGACCACTCTTGGGCTTGCCCAAGACGCGCTGCCATGTTCCTCACCGATTCTGCGTTTACCATATGAGGAGTAATAGGCGGCGATGCCAACCCCGTACAGCAGAGAAAACGCAGCCATAAACGGCAGGGTATGTTCATTAAAGGATATGGTGAACGGATCGGTCAAGGCCCGCGCCATCTTTGGAAATAGCGCCAGTACGGACATGCCGCTCTCATAGTTCATGGAGAGAAGCACGGCCAGCCAAATGACGGCCAGATACAAAAAAAGCCACGATACCGTGGAGAGCGTCGTATTCTTTGGTTTTTTCATCTGTCCAAGCCCTGCGCCTTTCCTTTGAATTGCCGCACAATGGCTGGTTCAAACTCCGATTTGTGATACCAGCGCCCATTAACCTTTATCTTTTGTTCCTCGATATCCTGTACCCTGAATCTGCCGTGCTCGCTCTCGAAAACACCGCCAACGGTTATTTCCGAGTTTCCATCACTGTTATATAGGCTCACCACCTTGTCTTCCATGCGATGCAAGGTGATTCTGCCCAGCGCCTTATCGATAAGGTTGTCAATAGGTCTTGTGTCCATATGGTTTTTTGATCGTTCTTTTCGCTCATCGTATAATATCTCTGTCAGCAGGTTTTTCTCACGAGGACTCAGGTTGATGCTATCGCTCATGATCTTGTCCTCCTATGGGCAATGGCAGCGACACATCGCTGGCAGCAGCTTTATCAACGGTATCCCTGTAGGCTTGATCTGCCATGAACATATCGTAGAATCCCTTTTCAGCCACAAAGGGTGGTATTTTATCGGGTTGAATCACGCCTAAGAAATCATCCCGACGCCAGTTGACCGTTGAAACTTCGCCATCATACAGGCACACGGCATATATCGCTTTGCCTCTGGCCTCCGGATGGCACCCAAACGTGTCCGAATACGGCAGCCATAGCTGATACTTTTTATCCTTATATTCCTCCTTCAACTTTTCAGGCTTCAGTACCAAGATGCGTTTATAATAGTTCTGCTTTGTACTGCCGTCGATGCAGTCGGACGCCGAAAAGAGTGACTCATCAATGGAATCGCTGGAGATCGTGCCAATCAAATCCCTGCCATCCTTAAGGACAATCCCTTCCCGATAGATGACGGCGGTGTTGGGAGGCAGACTATCGTCCACCTTCGGGCCGCTCATGGCTAGTGCCATTGTGATCTGAACGGTATCACTGACCTCCGTGCCAACCTTTTCGTAAATCAAATCCTGAGCGTTGCGGCTGAAATCAATATTGCGGCAATCGTAGCTTTGCACATCTTCGGGATTCACGCCTGCGGCCTGTGCTATCAGGTCGTACACATTGGATAACGCCTTCACGCCGTTTGGCAGCACATCAAAATCCACACTGACGGTTATTCTCTCTTTCATCATCGGTCACGCCCTTTCGGTTTTGTCGGCATCGGTATAGTCTCTTTCACCTTGTAGTTCCCGCTCTCAATGCCTTTCTTGTGTGCCTTGAGATCAGCCGTGACGGATGGGCGCTGTTTTTGCTTGAATGGTTCAAGGTTCTTTTCGGCCTTTTTGAGCTCATTCCGCGAGGTTAGCGCCACAGGGTCGATCAGCTCGGATACATCCTTGCCATCAAGCCCGTTGATGGCGTCTGGGATGCAATCAAACCGGAATTCCTGCGTATCAAGGCCATATTTCGCGGCCATCGAATAAGCCACGCTTTCGGCCATAAAACGGGAGTTGGCCCTGTCATACGTCTGTCCCTGTCGCAGGTGGGCATTGGCATACTGTGTTTCTTTGATAAGACCGATGTACCTTTCACTGTCCGTTATATCGCTGCGAAGATAAATCTTCTTGTCATCGGGGCTGTAGAAGCTGTCCGTCGCGATATCATCCCTGACCTCCACGGGGACGGGCGCTGAGGACTGGAGCCGCTCAATCTCGGATGCCATCGACACGCTTCCGTCGTGCAGCATAACGCCATGCTGTGGTATATCCTTACCGTATGTATCAGATATATCGTACACTTTCGCATCGATGTAGTTGCCTGTATGTTTCCCGTCGATCATTTCCGGCACAGTGATCTGTATGCCCTTTGCACCACGCTGGGGATATCTGCCGAGTTCACGCCATTTTGTTTTGGAGAGTACAACAGAGGCGTTCGGAGCCTGCTCAAATATGCGTTCCTGATTGTTTTGCGAATAGGCGTACATGGACGCATTGATGCCTAAATACACCTTCCAGTTATCCGGTGTGATCGCGTCCTTATTGCCGTTTTTAATATCGCTAACTATTTTTGGGGTATCCGCTGGATTTTTTCTTGTTTGCGATTTGGAATTTAGCATATCTGAGTCGCTCCGCTGTTGAGGCTCTTTTTTTAGTTGCGGTTCTCCGTTCTCATCAATCACAGTTTCATATTCATTCTTCGGATTGTTGAATACCGATTCTCGTTCATGCGACAAGCCGGTCAGCTCCATCTTTCCAACAACGTGCTCCACCTTCGCGTAATCCTTCTTTTTGAAAAATACATCGCACATGCCGTCCACTGTGCGTGTATCCCTGACTGCCGAAAACAACACGCCATATTTGCGTGCCAAGGTTTTGAATTCGGGCAGCTCCTTTTGATCGATTCGGACGATGGTGAGCTCATCGCCGCTTTTGAGCAGCTTATTGAGGTTGATGGCTCCTTTCAGCCGTTTGTCACCTTGTGCGTAACGGTACAGCAGCGCCGCTAAGTTCTTTGCGCCCGATCCGGTCAGCTTAATCATGACTTCCGTACCTTGCAGCACCAGCCGAAACATGGTTTCGGCAGCGTCAGTTCCTGGGTTCATATTAGATACCTCCTTTTTTGTAATTATTTTTTAAAGAGCAATACGAAGGCTGCTCTATAGACAATTATGGCAGCTGTGCAGATTGTGGCGTGACAAAACTTCACTCTTCACTTATAATAATTTTGCGAAAGCTTAGCATTAGCAAAACATTATAATTAAATATAACTGAAGGGTAGTATATGAGTATTTTCTCGGTGTTTTTACTTCTGGGCGGTCTGGGCATGTTCTTATACGGCATGAAGATAATGTCTGACGGTCTGGAAAAAACTGCGGGAGACCGCATGCGCCGCGTTCTTGAAGTACTGACTGGCAACCGCTTTGCGGCAGTAGGCGTGGGTGCTGGTGTCACAATGATAATACAGAGCTCTTCAGCAACGACTGTCATGGTCGTCGGTTTTGTGAATGCTGGCCTAATGACGCTGCTGCAGGCCACCGGTGTGATCATGGGTGCAAACATTGGCACCACCATCACGGCACAGCTCATCGCATTTAAGCTTTCGGATATCGCGCCGCTCATACTCTTTGCGGGCATGCTTTTAACCGTTTTTATTCGAAAGCGCCTGTTTTCACGTATCGGAGAAATCGTACTGGGCTTTGGCATACTGTTTGTGGGCTTGACGCTGATGTCTCAGGCGATGGAGCCACTCAGAGAGGTTGAGGCGTTCCAGAATCTTCTCATCAGTTTTAAGAACCCAATTGTGGGTGTGCTGGTCGGCGCAGTCTTCACCGCTGTTATCCAAAGCTCGTCCGCATCCGTAGGCATACTGCAGGCACTGGCTATGCTGGGTCTTGTAGGGCTCGATTCGGCGGTTTATGTCGTTCTCGGCCAGAACATCGGGACATGCATCACAGCAATACTGGCAGCCATCGGTACCAGCGTCAATTCTCGCCGCACCGCTGGCATCCATCTTATGTTCAATATACTGGGCACGCTGATCTATCTTGCCATCCTCGCCATATTTCCCTCCATCGTAGATTTTGTCGCATCCATTTCACCGGACAACGTGTCCAGGCAGATCGCCAACTTCCATACCATATTCAACGTAACCGTGACCGTATTGTTTTTCCCGTTCGCAAGGCTAATAGCACAGCTCATCACACGTATTATTCCTGAAAAGCACGATCCACACCGTGTGGAAAAGAAGCTTGTGTATCTGGATGAACGCATCGTTCAGACCCCCTCTATCGCGCTAACGCAGACATTAAAAGAGCTATGTCGCATGGGCGATCTGGCCGCAAGAAATATGCAACTGTCGTTAGATGCCTTTTTCAAACGCGATGAGCAAAAGGCTTCGCACGTAATGGATATCGAAAAAACAGTGGACTATTTGAGCGATAACATCACGCAATACATGATTGAGTTTCGTGGCTTGGACCTCTCCGATCACGATCTCAAGACTTTGGGCAGCCTATACCACGTGGTGATTGACATGGAACGCATTAGTGATCTGGCCGAGAATGTGGCCGAATTTTCGATGACGCTCATGGAAAAGCGATCGAGACTGTCCCTCGAGGCTAAAACTGAGCTATTAGAAATGGCGGACAGAACCATGGAGACGCTAAAAGTTAGCCTTAAGACCTTTGAAAAGCGCGACAAAGTCAGCCTTGCGGTAGTCGACGCGCTGGAGTCAGAGGTCGACCTGATGAAAAAGGCGTTGCTTAATAACCATATTGACCGTCTGCAAGATAAAATCTGCGATCCGCAAACAGGCGTGATTTTCACCAACATGGTGGCAACGCTTGAGCGTGTTGCTGACCACGCGACTAACATCGCGTTTTCCATAATCAACGACTAGAAGAAAATTACATAGAGATAATGGGGAGAACACTATGTACTGTACTCCCCTCCTTTAATTTTGGTAATAATATGCTTTCGTATTATATCAATCGGCACCACGGTAAAGGCAAGAAGAATCGCAATTATTAGTTCGCCGGGGGTTAAAGCGGAGGTTCGGAAAAGCCTACCGCCTACATAAATTAAAACGATTTGGATCCCAGCTATTAACACCATAATTTTTAAAAACATCTTGTTTCTTCTGATATTAGCAAACAAGTTGGGCAAATGTGTACGAGCATTAAAGCTGTTGAATATTCCAGCAAAAAGAAATAGCGTAAAGAAAGCAGTTAAGAAGTATTCATTGGAAGGAGAAGGCCTAAACATCTTCTGGAATACATGTAGCTTCAAAAACATAAGGCATAAAACGGAAGTATAGGCACCGGTGAACAATATCTGACTCCACATATATTTATTTATGATACGCTCGTCACGTCTTTTCGGGCGCTCTGTCATATAGTATTTTAAAGGAGGTTCTGCCCCATAAGCGAGGCCTGCAAGCGTATCCATTACAAGGTTGATCCATAACATCTGTAATACGGTTACTGGCATTTCAATGCCTATGAAAGGTCCTATTACGGATATACTGACGGCACATAAGTTCACGGTAAGCTGGAATATAATGAATTTGCGGATACTTTTAAATATAGTCCTCCCATAAAGGATTGCTTTTGCGATGGATATCAGATTATTGTCCAGTATTACAATATCGCCAGCCTCCTTTGCTATTTCCGTGCCGCTCCCCATCGCAAACCCTACATCCGCCTTTTTTAACGCAGGCGCATCATT
>CAZNVX010000174.1:0-6555 GCA_964576225.1 uncultured Christensenellaceae bacterium | reverse complement strand
CACACCTTCGTAGAGATCCTTCTGGTTACGCTTCACCTGAAAGACGTAGTCACCGTCTCCGGAGACGATCGCTCGGCAGGTGTCCTTCTGGCAGTGCATGGCGTCAGCCGTGATGATGCGACCTGAGAAATTGAACAGTGGCAACACGTCAAGCATGCCGGGGATCTCGTTGGTCTTCTCGCCGACCTCCACTGAACCAATGGTCATCTGAAGCTGGGTGTCATAGGCGGATAGGATCCGGAGCTGACTGGCGAGCCTACCGCGAATCGTGCTGCCTCGGATCGCTTTCCCGTCGATCGCGATAACATCGCCTTCCAGATGGGAGAAGGCCTCCTGCATCAACTGCAAAGTGGCTTTCCCCAGTTCTTCCGGACGAATAAGCCGGAGCATGCGCCTTAAGGTCGATTCCGAGGGGATCCGTGTTACACCAAAACGCTGACGAAGGTCGTCCCGAAAATAATCCGCGTGGTTTTTGATGTCTTCCGTATTGTCATAACCGGCCAACACGCCGAACATCAAGACGAACAAGATATCGATTAGCGGAATCTCTACATCACAAGCACAGCGTGCATCACTCATACCGCTGAAATGACCTTCCAGACTCTTCTTCAGCCCCATCTTCTTGACCTCCGATCGCGTCCTCCGGTTCAGCATACAACGTTCGAAGGTGGCGTGAGTCCATGACCTGAATCTGAAATGTTCCTGTAGTCTGGCTGTCCTATTCGGTGACGGCGCCCTGGATCGAGATATGTGAACACAAGTGATCGGCTAAGCCAGTATCTCTTGGCTATCTCATGACGATCATAATTATTTATGAAATTTGATCTAAATGTATGTCTAGTCCGCAGCTTGTGTTAAAATAAAATGGAAACAGAACGACAATAAAAAAAACGACAATTCATAAAATAGAAAGCAATCGCAAATGAGTATGGAACACTGAATGAGTATTAATGTGAGAATTGCCGGAGTTATCAAGACCGAACGAGCATGCGCATTTGCATGCTTTGAGATAGCTGCCATGTTGGTTGAACAGAGGAGTGGAATTCATCATAATTAACAAAAGGACATGCGAATGCCCGTGTTTTTAAACGTCGTTTTCCATAATTGGGGTATCGGACTTGTCCAGATCTTGGAGGTTCAATAATGTCACAGCGAAAGGGAATCAATATTTGGTCATTTCCTGCGGATTACTCGATAAAACAGTGCATGAAACTAGCCAAGCAAGCAGGCTTTGAGGGAATAGAACTGGCTTTGTCAGCGGAAGGTCCTTTGAATTTGGACAGTACGAAAGACCAACTCGATAACATCCGTCAGAATGCCGCTGAGTTTGATATATCTATTAATGCCTTAGCGACAGGCTTGTATTGGCAATATTCTTTCACTAGTGACCAGGCATGGGTCAGAGAAAAAGCGAAACTGGTTGCCCGTCGTCAAATTGAAATTGCGTCCGCACTGGGAGCAGACACAATTTTAGTTTGTCCCGGTGCTGTTGGTGTTGACTTTCAGCCTAACGAAGTCGTCCCCGATGCAAACAGCATTGAGTTTTTTGTTGGCAGTGAAATTATCGACTACGATGTAGCTTATGAGCGTTCTCTCGCGGCATTGAAGGAATTGGCTGAATTTGCAGAGGAACATAAAGTTCGGATGGGCATCGAGAATATTTGGAATAAATTCTTGCTTTCTCCCCTTGAAATGCGCAGGTTCATCGATGAGATTGATTCGCCCTGGGTAGGAGCATGGGTTGATGTGGCCAATATGCTTATGTTTGGTTACCCTGAACAGTGGCTGAAGATTCTCGGCAAAAGAGTGGTAAAGGTTCATTTTAAGGATTTCAGGCGTTCCATAAACAACCTAAACGGGTTCGTGGATTTGCTTTCCGGAGATGTAAACTGGAAAGCGGTAAAAAGCACTTTGGACTACATCGGATATGATGGCTGGGTTAACGCGGAAATGACGCCCACTTATCAGCAATATCCTGAACAGATGATATTTAATTGTTCTGCCGCCATGGATAGAATTTTAATGCTTGAACGCTAGAAAGGTGCAATCAGTTTGGACGAGAACGGCAAGGTAAAAATCAGAGCCCAAAATATTCAAAAGGCCTATTTGAATGCGAAAACAAAAGAAAGCGTTTGTGTTCTGGATAGCATAAATCTGGATGTGCATGAAACTGAATTCATAGTAATCCTTGGACCTTCTGGATCTGGAAAGTCGACGCTCTGCAAAATTCTTGGCGGTGTTATACCGGCTACGTCAGGAAGTATTATCGTTGACGGCATTGACCATGGAACGCAATTGCCAGCCCGGCTTTTAAATAACTTTGGTTTCGTTTTTCAAAATAACAATTTGCTGCAATGGAGAACTGCAGCCGGAAACTTGAAGTTTATGCTGGAAACAATGCACCTCAAGGGAGACGCATGGCAAAACAGGATACGTGAAATGCTAGAGATCGTGGGGCTTCAGGATTATCAGGATGTCTATCCACACGAACTGTCCGGTGGTATGAAGCAACGAGTCGGGATTGCCCGTGCTCTTGTGCATGATCCGGATATATTGATTATGGATCAGCCGCTGGGCGCTTTAGACGCGATAACGAGACGAGTGTTGACGTTTGAGATTCTTAATATATGGCAAAAGACCAGGAAAACAGTCGTTATGGTTACCAATAATGTTGACGAAGCGTTGATACTAGGCAATCGTGTATTTGTTTTTTCCAACATGCCTGCGCGAATCATGTATGAAATGCACGTTGATATACCTGTCGAGGAACGCGACGAGCAATTAGTATTTACTGAACATTTTCTGGAACTGCGAGCTGAATTGAACAAGTATGTTCGATCAGCGCTGATTGCGGAGGTGAAAATTGACTAAACCAACAGTTCGGAAAAATAAGCAGATTGATTGGGCAAGCATTATTGCTCCATTAGTTATGCTGGGAGTTATTGTAACCGTCTGGGAGGTCGCAGCGCGCACCAGCGGCGTATCAGAATACATTCTTCCTCCGATGAGTAAAATTGTAACCGGTGTCGTGACTAAGTTTACCGGTGAGCTTTTGCCGCATTTTTTGTTGACATTGAGAGTGATTCTGCTGGGATTTGTTTGTGCTACGATCCTCGGGATTTTGTTGGCTGCTATTTTTTCACAGTTCAAGATTGTGACCAAATCTGTCACACCAGTAATCATATGGTTGGTTATCACACCCATGATTACGTTAATACCTTTAATGACAATTTGGTTGGGATATGATCCCGTCCTGCGCACTTATGTCGTGATCTTGCAAGCTACACCTATAATTACGCTGAACACGCTGAATGGCTTCAATAACATCGATAATGACAAACTTGAATTAGCGCGATCTGTTGGAGCCAGTAAGCTGCAGCTTTTTACAAAGATCATTTTTATGAATGCGATGCCGCAGGTTTTTACCGGAATTAAGCTCGGCAGCATTTTTTCCACAATTGCAGCGCTCAGTGCTGACATAGTTTCAGGAAACGCAGGAATGGGTTTCAAAATAACGCAATTTACGAAATACAATAATGTCTACATGAGTTATGGAAGCATACTCCTGGTTGGACTAATTGGTTTAACGCTATACAAGATAGTCGAAAAAATCGAAAAGCGGGTGGTATTATGGCGGAATTAAATCGGTCCCGCGGAGAAGCTCCGCCAAAGATTGTTTTCCGGGATATAACTAAGAAGTTTCATACACGGAAGAAAACAATCGTCGCTGTTCAGGATTACAACATGACCGTGGAACAGGGTGATTTTGTATCGATTATCGGCCCCTCTGGGTGTGGTAAATCGACATTGATTCGGATACTGAACGGAATCATCAAACCCAGCAGCGGAAGCATCATGATTGATGGAAAGGTACTGGATACGAAGAAGCGTTTTGACCAGAAAACGTTACGTCAAATGGGCTTTATATTTCAGCAGCCGAACATGCTTCCATGGTACACAATTCGTCAGAACATAGCGCTGCCTCTAAAAGTGTTTGGAATTGACACGCCAGAACATAACAGCTACGTCGATGAGATGATTGAATTGACTGGCTTAAGCAAATATGCAGATGCTTATCCGCTGGAGATTTCGGGTGGCGCATTGCAAAGGGCTGGAGTTGCCAGAGCAATGGTGCATCAACCGGAAATATTGTTAATGGACGAACCGTTTGGTGCACTCGATGAAATGCTGCGGGAACAACTGAACATGGAACTGCTGGCAATATGGAAGCGCTTGAATATCACCATTATCTTCATCACACATAATGTCGAAGAGGCAGTACTCTTGTCCAATAGCATTTATGTAATGGCAACTGAACCGGGTCGTCTTGTAAAAAAAGTCGACATAGAGCTCGATAGGCCGCGAACTCTGGATATGATAACGCAACCCAATTTTGCGTCTTACATCCAACATTTGGTCAATTTGATAGGTGCCGTTGAACTGCGGCAAATCAAGTGATATGAAACAAAAAAGCAACATTATTTTAAATTATTTGTCGCCCTTCCTGACCTTCATTTTGCTGTTTGGGATCTGGGAATGGGCTGTGACGCGTTTTGAAGTCCCTCGCTGGATTTTGCCGACACCATCGAGCATCCTTCAAACCATGGTGACGGATTTCCAGGATTTTTGGCCGCATATACTGGTGACGTTCGAAACTGTGTTAATAGGTTTTTTAATAGCCGTGCCGGTCGGCATATTGATGGCCACGATAATAACATCGAATCGAACAATCAGCGCTGCACTTTCACCGTTCGTGATCTTTTTGGTGACGACACCGTTAGTTACGCTATTGCCAATCATGATGCTTTTTCTGGGATTCGGTCAAAAAGTACGAATAATCGGTGTTGTTATCCAAGCGTTCGCGATTGTCAATATGAACACGGTTACCGGAATTCTTAACGTTCCGAGCGTGCGGCATGAATTAATGCAGACATTGGGAGCCAACAAAATCAGCAGGCTTCGGCATGTGATATATCCGACAGCCGCAGTTGATATTTTTACCGGTGTGAGATTGGCGGCGATTTTTTCTACGACCACCTGCATAAGCGCTGAATATGTTGCCGGTAACGAGGGGTTGGGCAGTCAAATAATAAAACATTCGCAGTTCCTGAGAACAACCGAGTCATTTGCTTGTATTTTTTATGTAACTTTAATAGGATTATTCATGTACGGTCTTGTGACATTTGTCCAAAAAAAGGTAATTTACTGGAGGACTTAATTTTTGGTATCAAAGTGATATTTCACTTTGAACATATAGAAGGAGGAACCCAACAATGAAAAGAATTTTAACACTATCGCTTGTTGTCGCACTGCTGTTGCTAGTGGTGCCCGGAATCGACTCGATAGGGACTGCCGTAGCAGCTTCAGAGATGAAGGAATTCACTTATGTTGTGCCGGCTGGCGTTGAAAGCCTGGAGCACAGCCCATTTCGTATAGCCATAAAGATTTTGGAAGACGAAGGGTACACGATGAACTTCCAGGAAGCTTACGGAACCACTGACATGAAGCTTGTTGCAACTAATCAAGCTCAGTTTGCCGGTCCCGGCCCATTATTGATTCTTTCTGCCATTCAGGAAGGTTTGCCTATTAAAGTAATCTTCAGCTATGACGCGATCAATATTTGGGGCATGGGTGTCTTGTCAGATTCACCGGTTCAAACATTTGAGGACATGGTAAATGCAGAAGAGAAGTACGGTCGGAAACTGACGGTCGCATTGGGCGATGCTTCTTGGGAAGCCTTGGTTACACCGACGTTAACGGCCGCAGGCGTTGATGTCGAGAATGATCTCGAATTCGTCGTTGCTGGCGAAAACAGATACGTGCAAGTGGCTGAAGGCAACATTGACATGCTGTTTACATGGCCAGGAGAATTATGGCAGCTGCAGGGACAGAATTACGACTTTGTCTACATCGACGGAAATGAAGTTCTGAAAACCAACTCGAATCCATTAATAACTTCAGACCATATGATCGAAAATGAGCCCGAGGCAGTGCAAGCCTTCGTGACGGCCATGCAGAAGAGTGTGTACTTTGTGCATTACAACTCCGAAGCTGCAGCCGCTTTTATGGCTGAAGCCCTTCCCCACATTGAAGTTACATGGAAAGCTGCGAAATTTATCCAGGAAGGACGCAAATATCAGATGTTTGGTGAACCTGGCTCAGAGACCGAGGAGCAGGCCTTAGAGACGATAGGCTTTATCCACGATGAGGGCTGGCTGCTCAACGTCGAAGCAGCATTGGACAGTGGAATGATTGATGAGGAAATTCCGCTGGAGGATATTTTCACAAATGAGTTCATTAGAGATGATCTGGACTATTCCGCAATAGAGGAGATGGCGGATGCCATCGATATTGAAGCTATTTCTTCTCGATATCCGGCAGAATAAATTCTGATGGTATTGGCCCCCGGGTTTATTCCCGGGGGCTTTTTTCGAGATTGCAGTCTTTGCAGGAGTAAAACGATGAAAAGAACTTCCACTCACTCGATAGGTGTGTGCACGTTCCTGTCGAATAGAAAATATGGGAAGCGCTGTTCAACTATTCTAATAATTTTGC
>CAZNVX010000173.1:0-6558 GCA_964576225.1 uncultured Christensenellaceae bacterium | reverse complement strand
CTGCCGTTGGGCGTGGTGCTGACGATTCCCGCGGCGGGCAGCGAGTCGAGCCGCGGCACGGTGATCACCGACGAGGAGCGGGGCGACAAGCGGCCCTATAACAGCGACCTGCTGCGGCCGAGGTTTGCATTGATGAACCCCGAGCTGACATATACGCTGCCGCCTTATCAGACCGCCTGCGGCGCATCCGACATCATGGCGCACATCATGGAGCGGTATTTTACGCGCGTGCCGCATGTGGAGCTGACAGACAGGCTGTGTGAAGCCGCGTTGAAAACCATTATTGCGCACACGCCCACAGCGCTGAGCGAGCCGCATAATTATGACGCCCGCGCTGAGATCATGTGGACCGGCAGCATCGCGCATAACGATTTGCTGGGCACCGGCCGCGTGGGCGACTGGTCGTCGCATATGATCGAACATGAGCTCTCGGGCATCAACGATGTGGCGCACGGCGCCGGACTGGCCATCATTTTTCCCGCGTGGATGCGTTACGTCTATAAGCAGGATGTGAGCCGGTTTGCTCAGTTTGCGGTTCGGGTGTGGAACAGGGAGATCAACCCTGAAAAAACGGCGCTGGCCGGTATCAGCGCCACCAAAGAGTTTTTCCGTGCGGTTGGCCTGCCCGTCAGTCTGTCGGAAATTGGCATCACACCGGATCATTACGACCGCATCGCCGGTAATTGCCGCCGCAACAACGGCAGCGCTCTGGGCAGCTTCCGCGAGCTGGCCGGTGCTGATATCGTCAACATACTGAAAATCGCGCAGGAGGCATAGATTTTTTTGAATCAATAAGCTGCGGGGCGACGCTTGCTGCGATGCCCCGCCCTGCAACAGGCGGGCGGTATTTCACTGCCTGGCTGCCGGTAGATGTTCGGCATCAAGTTTGTTGTAGATAAATGTATTCTTGACCCGTTTTGAAACAAAAAGGTAGATGACCCAAATGACACCGCCGATGAGACCGACGTAATCCGATGGATCAAGGGAAACGTTATATGCTCTTGAAGCATATAGGCTTATGATGATCGTCTCGATGATCAAAACGACGAGCTGTACGACGAACAATGTTCGAAACAGTATATTGCGCCTGAATATGAGAATCAGCATGACAATGGAAAGACCGACGGTGTTCAGAAGATCAATAAAAAGCATCGCAGATAAAAAGGAATCACTGACATGCAACGATGCCAGAGTCATCAAACCGTTGATGTTGCCGTAAGCGCCAATTAGAATGGTCAGTATCCGTCCAATGACAACGACCACCATCCACCCGCTTATGCCATTGAGAGACGGGTTGTAATCATCGGGATAATGGATATCAGGCTGGAGCGGAGTCGTATGCGATTCGTTTTCGGCCATAATCTTACACCCTTCGATATTTTTCTGAAATAGTACCACAAAATGGATGGAGTGTAAAGCAAAAATAGGCCCAAATCCATTAAATATTACGAAAGTATTACGATTTAATTGACATGGCTGATTAAATCAGGTATACTGCCGTTATGATGAGACAGGAGCGGGGTATGCCAAAGATGGCCGGGAAGCAATCGAACAGCCAAAGAGCGAATAACCGCACACCGGATCAACCGCGCAGGGGTGCTGTGTTGTCTGCCGAATCGGCGCCAAAGCCGGTTTCCACGCGGGCTGAGCGGCGGCCTTCGAAATCAAAGGCGGGCGGCTTCAAACGTCTTTGCCGCAAGGCTCTGGTTTTGTTTGCCATAATGTCACGTCGTGAGACCGTCAGCGATGCGGCGGGCCGAACCGCTGCACGCAAAGCGGCTCGAACAAGATTCCGTAAAAGACGCGCGGCCATTTACGCAGGCTCGGCGCTCATGGTGATTATTGTCACGCTGGTTGTGCTGTTTGTGCCCGGAAAAGCAGCCGTGCCGGCAGGGTCTTTGCCAACGCCGGCGCAGCTTGATGTGGCGGCCACTCAGGCGCCAGCCGCCGAATATACTGGCGAGGGCCGGATGGCCTCGCTACGGGGCGCGATGACCCCACAAAATACCACGTCGCCCGATTTGACACCCATCCCGACGACACAGCCGGATGTGACCGTGGCTCCTGAGCCGACGCCGAAGCCGACGCCGAAGCCGACGCCCATTCCGACCACAAAGCCTGAATCCACGCCGAAACCGACGCCCAAGCCAACGCCCAAGCCGACGCCCAAGCCGACGCCCAAGCCGACGCAGGCGCCCGTTAAGCTGGACAAGCTGGCTGAGTATTTTGTGGTGAATGACGGGCCGTATTATGACAAGGCGGGGTATTCCAGCAACCATTACAACTATACGGAAGATGAGCTTTATATGCTGGCTCAGATCATCCAGCGAGAGGCGGGCGGTGAATCGCACACGGGCAGGATCGCAGTGGGCAACGTGGTGATTAACCGTGTGCTGAACGGACGCTGGGGCAAATCGATCGACGCGGTGAAAGGTGCCTTCTCCTATAACCCGGATACTGTGCCCAGACAAACCGCGATCAATGCGGCGAAGGCTGTGCTGGACGATGAGATATGGGTGGTGCCGCAAAACACATATTTCTTCAAGACAAGCGGCGGAGACTGGCGGACATTTAAGTTTTATAAGCAGATCGGCAACCATTACTTTTACACGGAGAATTACGGTGGCAGATTCAACGGTGACGGTATTCCGCCCGCGTTGTTTGACAGAACGTTTAAACACGCGCAATACGGCTGCAAGCCCGAAGGCCGTGTCAGGCGGATACAGGTCATGCTTAAAGGCCTGGGATATAAGGTGTCAACTGACGGTTACTTTGGCAAGGGCACCAAGGATGCGCTCATTCAGTTCCAGAAAGACGCGGGCATCAAAGCCGATGGCGTGGCCGGACGGAAAACCGTGGAGAAACTGATAAAAAAATATGGCGCGGACAAATACATCAAAGAATTTCTTTAGAAAAAATACCTCGAAGCCGCTGCAGGTTCATGCAGCGGCTTTGTTGTTTATGCGTTTTTTCCGTGATAAAGTCACGGAACGTATTTGGCAATTGGGTTATGATAAGCATTGTGAAAAAAGTATCGATTCTATCATGGCAGGAGGGGTCATAATTGAGCTTAGAGGTGATTGCGCAGCGGTGTCCGCAAAACCACAGGTGTCCGTCCATATCGGTATGCCCGGTGGGCGCCCTGTCGCAAATGTCGGTGGAGGCGCCGGCAGTGGATATGGAGAAATGTATCGAATGCGGCAAGTGCGTCCGGTTTTGCCCGAAGAACGCGCTTGTATTGAATAAAGAGAGGTAAACAGATGGCGAAAAAAATTGTGATTGTGGGCGGGGTTGCCGGGGGCGCCAGCTGCGCGGCCCGTTTAAGAAGGCTGGATGAGAGCGCACAGATCGTGATGCTGGAAAAAGGGCCGTATATTTCTTTTGCCAACTGCGGTCTTCCTTATCATGTGGGCGGTGTGATCGAGCAGCGTGATAAGCTGCTGCTGCAGACACCCGAGTCATTTCATGCGCGTTTTGATGTGGACGTGCGGGTGAACAGCGAGGTGATATCCATCGACCGGCAGGCGAAAACCGTGACGGTGCGCCATAACGGTGAGGATTACAGCGAAAGCTATGATGTGATGGTGCTTTCGCCGGGGTCTGCGCCTGTTGTGCCGGACATACCCGGCGCGCAGAGCCCGCGCGTGATGCCGCTTTGGAACATACCGGATATGGACAGAATCATATCTGCGATCAAGGACGGCGAAGCGCGCTCCGCGGTGGTGGTGGGCGGCGGCTTCATCGGGCTGGAAATGGCGGAGAACTTAAGGCATGCCGGGCTGGCGGTGACACTGATCGAAATGATGGATCAGGTGATGCCCACCGTGGATTTTGACATGGCGCAAATACTGCACAAGCATTTATCGGACAGCGGCGTGAAGCTGGCGCTGGGCGAGCGTGTGGAACGTTTTGACGAATCGGAAAACGGTGTGAACGTGGTAACGGGCAAGCGCACTGTTGCCGCAGATATCGTGATACTGGCCATCGGCGTGAACGCCAATGCGGAGCTGGCGCGGGGCTGCGGCTTAAGGCTGAACGCGCGCGGCGGCATTGTGGTGGATGAGACGCTCAAGACGTCCGATCAGAGTATTTATGCCGTGGGCGATGCGGTGGAGACCGAAAACTTTCTCACAGGCGAGCGGGCGATGATACCGCTGGCGGGGCCGGCCAACAAGATGGGGCGCATGGCGGCGGACAATATCTGCGGCATGAACCGCAAATACCGCGGCACACAGGGCGCGAGCGTGGCCAAGGTGTTTGACATGACGGTGGCATCCACCGGCCTGAATGAACGGCAATTGAATGCGGCCGGCAAATTGCTGAACAGGGATTACAAAGTGACATTGATACATCCGCTTTCGCATGCGGGCTATTATCCCGGCGGGCTGCCGCTGAGCCTTAAGCTGCTGTTTGCCAGGGAAGACGGCAAGGTGCTGGGTGTGCAGGCCGTGGGCTACAAGGGCGTGGAGAAACGCGTGGATGTGGTGGCCGCGGCCATACGGTTTGGCGCGACGGTGTATGACCTTGAGGAGCTTGAGCTGTGTTACGCGCCGCCGTATTCGTCCGCGAAGGATCCTGTTAATATGGCGGGTTATTCGGCGGATAATGTGCTGTCAGGTCTGGTTGATAACATCACCTTCGGCGAGATGGCCAGTCTGCCTGCGGACACGGTGCTGTTGGATGTGCGCACGCCGGCCGAGGTGGCGATGGGCGCGATACCCGGCAGCGTGAACATACCGGTGGACAATCTGCGTGAGAAGATCGATACGCTGGACAGGAACCGGGCGTACGTGGTGTACTGCGCGGTGGGCATCCGGGCATACATTGCCTGCCGCATCATGATGCAGCGCGGCTTTTCCGATGTGCGCAATCTGGCGGGCGGTTATACCACATACCGCGTGGCGAGCAGGGACTATTCGATGGGTGAGGAAGAAGTCAAAGCCGAGGGGGAGACGACAATGAAACAAGATAAAGGCGTTCCGATGAATGGGGGCGAACAAGGCAACACCATCTCCGTCAACGCATGCGGCCTGCAGTGCCCCGGTCCTGTGATCAAGCTTTATGAGGCCATGATCGCCGCCGAGACGGGTGATGTGATCAACATCACATCGACGGATCCCGGTTTCTTTTCCGACGCCGCCTCATGGTGCGCGCGCACAAAAAACACGTATCTAAAGGGGGAGAAGCTGGACGACAGCTTTTCGGTGTGGATCAAAAAGGGGTGTGAAGGCGAGTCTGCCACAGCCGGCGGGTGCATGGCGTCTTCCGGTGATGATAAGTCATTGATTGTTTTCAGTGGTGATCTTGACAAAGCGCTGGCCAGCTTTATTATTGCCAACGGCGCGGCTGCGATGGGGCGCAGGGTGACAATGTTCTTTACGTTTTGGGGGCTGAATGTGCTGCGGCGGCGTGAGAAGGTGAAGGTAAAAAAGACGTTTATCGAGAGAATGTTCGGCGCGATGATGCCGCGCGGCACAAGCCGGCTTAAGCTGTCGAAAATGAACATGATGGGCATGGGCTCGGTGATGATGCGGGGCATTATGAAAAAGAAGAACGTGGCCACGCTGGATGAGCTGATTGCGCAGGCCAAAAAGAACGGCGTCCGGCTGGTGGCCTGCACGATGTCGATGGATGTGATGGGCATCCAGAAAGAGGAGCTCATCGACGGCATTGAGCTTGCAGGCGTGGCATCCTATCTGGGCGCCGCCGAGCAGTCGGATACAAACCTGTTTATTTAATAACCATCCGGGCCGATAACCAAAAAGGCTTGTGCAGCGCGCACAGGCCTTTAACCATTTTAAACGGATTGCTCGCTTAAGTCTCCCTGTTCATGACATTCCGGTTGCGCTGTCGCACCGCCTGCAGTCTCCGGCAAGGCAGCGTCCGGCGCTTGTGCTGACGGAACCGGAGCCGCTTCGACGGATGCGGCCTGACGCACGGGCGGCTTTTTCCGGGGCTGCGTCATCCGGTCGGCCTTGGGTATAAACGCCAGTATACCGCCTGCCAACCCGACCACAGTCAATACGACGATAGCGAAGTTGGTGATGAGCAGGACGAGCGGCCCGATGACGATGCCAAAGCGTTCGAGCGGGGCAAAGCTGAATGACTGAGTTAAAACAGGCACAAACAGGAAAATTGCCACGCCGGCGCAGGAGGCGAGTATGAAAGCACCGCCCAGCTTGCTGAGCCGATGGACAATGCCGGCGCCGACGGCCCCGAGCGCGCTCAGCAGAAAGACAGCGGCAATGAGAATGGTTTGCGTGTCGGTATTGTAGGCAAACAACGGGAATCCAACCAGGTCAGGCTTCAGCGATGCGAATACGCTGATCACCGCAAAGCTGAGCAGCATGCTGACCATGCCCCAGATAAAGCCCAGTACGACGGGCGACGTTCTTGTTCTCATCTGTGACCTCCATACCAGTTATTACAACCATCGTACCGCCTGGACAAGCTGCCGTCAAACGCTAAGATTGTATTATCATGGCAATATTGAGCGATTTTTCAGCAATAGAAAACGGCCGGCTAAAAGGTTGGCCGGCCGCGGGGTATATGACGTTA
>CAZNVX010000172.1:0-6563 GCA_964576225.1 uncultured Christensenellaceae bacterium | reverse complement strand
GGCGGGAACGGCCCGTTTACGCAGGCGTGGATGCTGATGGGGCCGGAGGAACTGATGATCAGCTGCCTGACTGAGCCGGATTTCATCAAAGCTCTTCTGAAGGAGACTGCGGACTATTTCATTGGCATGATTGAACCACTGAAAGAAGCGGGGGTGGATATGATCACGCTGGCGGAAGACCTGGGTGACAGCAATCAAGGGTTTTTGCCGCCCGCAGCGTTCAAGCAGCTCATATTACCCGAACTTGCGCGTATTATCGATGCATGCGGTGAAACGCCGGTGTTCTTCCATTCGTGCGGTAACGTCAATGAGTATCTTGATGATATCGTGGATATCGGCATAACCGTGCTGCACCCGATGCAGCGAACAGCAAATATGTCACTGAAACATATCAAGGAGAAGTACGGACACCGCGTGACACTGTGTGGAAATGTGGACTCATCGACAACGCTGCCATACGGTACGCCCGATGATGTGGAGAAAGAGGTTATAGAATGCCTTGAAATTGCTAAACCCGGAGGAAGATATATTCTTGCGTCCGATCATTCGCTTCACGATGGTATCAGCATGGAGAACATTTACCGTATGTTCGAGGTAGGAAGAAAGTACGGTAAATATTAACCAGAACGTTTGTTTCGGGAGATCGTATTATGACATCGAGAGAGTTAGTATATAAAACGTTGGCCTTTGATAATGCTCAGGGCAGGGTACCAAGACAGATGTGGCTGCTTCCCTGGGCAAATAAACGGTACCAGAAAGAAATCGATGCCATACACAGAGACTACGCGGATGACATCGTCGAAGTGCCATTGGATCACAAGCGGTATGCCCTGTCTCCGAAAACACAGGGAGATTGGTTTGCCGTCGGCGAATATACGGATGAATGGGGATGCACATTTACAAACATCCATGATGGTATAATTGGTGAAGTAAAGTGTCCGATCGTTCCGGCAGATGATGAGTTTTGGGATGACGTGAGCCGGATTCACATCCCGGTAGAGCTTTTAACGCTTGATAAGGACAGCGTCAACGAGTTCTGTGCGTCTACTGATAAATTCGTTTTGCAAAGCGATCTTGCCAGACCTTTTGAGAGGTTGCAGTTTATCAGGGGTACGGAGAATCTTCTTATGGATCTTGCGTTGAGGCCGCCCAAGATGCTCTCTTTCATGGAAAAGATGCATGAATTTTATTGCAGACTAATGACCACCTGGGCACAAACGGATGTGGACGGCTTATTCTTTATGGACGATTGGGGCACGCAGCAAAGCTTGCTGATAAACCCTAAGCTGTGGGTTGAGTTGATTAAACCCATGTATAAGGATTACGCAGATATTGCAAAAGAGTATGGAAAGAAGATTTTTTTTCACTCGGACGGGTTTACGCTTGATATTATTCCTCATCTGATTGAAATTGGGATTGATGCGGTCAATCTCCAGATTTTCTGCATCGGGCCAGAAAAGCTGAGTCAGTTTAAAGGCCGCATAACTTTCTGGGGGGAGATCGACAGGCAATACATTTTACCCAGTGGGAACCGGCAACAAGTTCAAGACGCAGTAAGACTGTCAAGAGAATGCTTGTGGAGCAATGGTGGAGTTATCGCGCAATGCGAATTTGGCCCTGGCGCAAACCCGGAGAATGTATATACGGTATTTGAAACGTAGATCCGTTCCGTTTACAACCTTAACATTGCATTTAATAACGCACAATATACAGGAGAGAAAAATGAAAAGGTCTGAAGTGAATGCTGCAATTGAGTGGGCAAAAGAACTACTTAAGAATAATAATATTTCATTGCCAGTTTTTGCGGACTGGAAATGCGCAGATTGGGTTAAAAATGCAGATTTAACTGACGTGATCCGTAAGACGATGCTCGGTTGGGACGTAACGGATTATGGCCTTAACGACTATAAACGCATTGGTGGTGTGCTGTTTACCGTAAGAAACGGGGACCAAAAGGATAAGAGCATTGGGGTTCCGTATGCCGAGAAGTATATTCTGCTGGCAGACGGACAAGGACTGCCTACACATTTTCACTACAGTAAAACCGAGGACATCATCAACCGGGCTGGTGGCGTGCTGGCGCTGAAGCTATATAACGCGAAAGAGGATGAAAGTATAGATTGCCACAGTGACGTCACCGTTTATATGGATGGGATCAAGCATACCGTGAAGGCGGGTGAAATCGTAACTGTGCCAGTTGGCAGCAGCATTACCCTGACCCCTTTCATGTATCACAACTTCTGGGCGTTTGAAGGAGAAGGTGATCTGGTGGTTGGTGAGGTTTCGTCGGTCAATGATGATAATGTGGACAACCGTTTTAACCCCATACTTCCGAGATTTGGCGATATTGAAGAGGACGAAGCGGCAATTTATCCTCTTTGTAACGAATACGATAACCTGCTGGGAGCGTAGCTCTGTTGCTATTTGATGAATGGAAATAGGGCATGAGAAATTATACACAAGATCTAAAAAATAGCATGTCGTTCTCATGGGTTTGTCACATTGGCGATCTTGCACCCCCTTTGGCTCTCTTAAAGAAATAGCGTTAAATTGTATCAATCTCGCTCAATTTAGCTTTATATTAACTGCCATCTATTGATAGAATTGTTTCTGTCAATAGGTGGTTTATTGACCCGGAAAACTTTTGAATTAAAGATACCAACCAGCAAGTCTGAGGAAGGCATTCAAATGATGTGTCCTATATATCAGCCTTGGTTGTTTCCTCGTATAAGCGATAGTTGAGTCTTCAAAGAAATCCTGGAGGGCAGCGATCGTGTATTTACTGGGAATATTTAGATCGATACGGCAAAAAAATAATAAATAAATATTTTTTTAGACACATAGGTGTTAATGAAATATGCTGCCTGTATTTTGGTATTATTGTGTTGGGGCTGGTGCTAACAATATACACAATGATAAGAAAAAAGAATATCATGAATCTGTTGGCCTATTTTCTGTCCGTGGCGGCATTTGCATATTTATTGAAGGTTGTCGTTCTCTTCATATTTGATGCATATAATTACAAATCAGGTTTATTCAATGACCACACAGAAAATATTTTTGCTCATCACAGTTATGAAAACTATCACCCATATAAGGACACATACGACTCCATGTTCCATGATCCGCTCCGAAGAATTATATTTCAATATTAGTTATAATATGGTCGTTTGAACCATGAACCATACCCTGTTTTTTTGAACCAAACTGTAAGTCGGTTGATAACGTCAGAAAATAGATTACTTAGGTGTAAAACAGAAATCTCGGAACGTATATAGAATGAACTTTTTCGCTCATACTAATAGTACAGCAATAAACCAAACAGAAGGAGCAATAAAGCAAAATGGATTTAAGACGAGCTAAAGAAATAGTTGCATCACCGGTCATGATGAACGTGACGTATAACGGCACACCGATTTACATCGAAAGCGTTTCCGAAGACAACGCCAAGGCATATGTTCATTCATTAAACCAGCCGGAAGATCGACAGAAAGTTGACATCAGCAATTTAATCGAACAATAAAAAATCCTGCCTCCTGCAAGCCGCCGGAGGCTTTTTTTAATTTAATAAGTTGAATACTTTTGTTTTCCAAGTGTCAGCAAGATTTCGAGCGTTATCATTTTCATTAATAATAAAAATTGACAATTTGCATAATGCAAAATATGATTAAGTAAATATAAAAGAATACCTGATGGGGGTAGTAGAATATGGCTGAGAATTCTGAAAATGCTGTAGAAAAACCGTGCCGCCGCAAAAACAATAACTGCACGCCGTTCGGCGCTGTATATGGTTTTGGGATAATAGGTGCAGCAATTTACTACATATCTTCGGCTGTAACTTTCTGGGCAGGTTTATTAGGCCTGCTAAAAGCATTCATATGGCCTGTTTTTCTTATCTATGAGGCGCTTAGGTTCTTAGGACAATAGATAATACAGGGTTATTTTTTGAGTATGTCCCGGCAGCTGTCATTTGGGTGCTGGTGAAACTGCCGCTTGACTTAGCGTCTAGTAACACCCTATCCTTGTAATCTCCATACCGTCCTTAAAGTTTTCCCTCCGGCATCGCTGTAACCTTCTCGGGTGCGACCACACGGGCGTTTTGCTTATAAAGCGTGGAGTTAATCTATTTATAAGCAAAACTATTGACAATCATCAAAACATAAGGTATAAATAAGGCAGACATGAAAGCGCTTTCAAGATTTGGGGACGATACTATTGAGTGAGCATGAACGGCATTATACAATGAATGATATAGCCAAGAAGGCACATGTTTCATTGAGTACGGTATCGAGAGTCTTGAATAACAGCGCCCCTGTTAAAAGAGAAACCAGAAAAGCTGTTCTGGATGCAATTAAAGAGTTTGACTTTATACCAAACGCCTTGGCCAGAGGGCTGGCGACCAACACAAGTAAATCAATCGGTTTTATTATACCGGAGGTTTTAAATCCGTTTTATCCGGAATTGCTGCAAAGCGTGGAAGAGGTGGCATCGGCCAATGGTTTTTACCTGGAGCTGTATGTGACTAAAATGGATCCGGAAAGAGAACGTTATTATTTTAATGAAATGATATCCCGTAGAACGGGCGGCGTTATTTTTATCTGCTCCAGAATCAATGATTTGGAATATATAAAGAAAGTCAAAAAGAAAATAAACATTGTGTCAATACAGTCGGATATCCCAGGGGTCGATTTTGTGGATACCGAGAGCCGCAAAGGTACATACAAGGTGATTGAACACCTGATCGGCCTGGGGCACAAAAAAATCGCTTTTATTGGGTACCGGCTGGACATCCGATCCTTGGATGACCGTCTGAAGGGATATAAGGATGCGCTGGCCGACTACGGCATGGATATAAGGGACGAATATATTCTTGATGGCGGCGGTCTGGATGATTCGGGTTATACAATGGCCAAAAAGCTATTGACACTCAAGGATCCGCCAACGGCGATACATTGCTTTAATGAGTATCTGGTGACGGGGGCTTATCGGGCTGTCAACGAACTTAAGCTAAAAATACCTGAGGATATATCCATTACCGGCATGGACAACCTCAAGATTGCCAGAATACTAAACCCGCCGCTCACAACAGTGGCTCAGCCTGTGGAAAGCATGGGACGGATTGCGACGGAATTGTTGATAAAAAACATAGTTAGCGGCAATATCGGTATTCATCAAAAGATAATACTGCCCACGGAGTTGATTATTCGGTCCAGCACGGCGCCCCCCTCGGAGAACTGAAATAAAAGTTTGATGGAATTACGAAGCATTTACGCCCTTGGATAGCAAGAAGCTGACGATTCACTGCAAGAGACCAAGAATAGACTGTGTGATATTGAAAAGGTGTATTTTTATACTGAGAAGTGAAAACGCTTTCATTATGAAGAGCAAATTGATGGAGTGGCCAATGTGATGTGACGAAAAATGGCGGAAAATGGCGAGAATACAGCCGGGAAACCCGTTCGTTCTCGTTGAAAATCCTGATGACTTCTATGTAATTATTCTGAAAACGCTTGCATTGTTTCTGTTCATATGTGCAGAATGACGGACAATTCCCTTTAACTGGCCGTATATAACATGAACTTCGCTCCGGCGCCGAGAGATGCCGGTATGTGAATAAACGACTTGTCCCAGAAGTGGACAAAAAAAATATAGGAGGACATCTAGATGAAGAAAATTGTAGCATTATTTCTGGTCATTCTGATGGCGGCATTTGTGTTTGCTGCGTGCGGAAAGACAGAGCCCGAAGTACCTGAGGCGCCGGCCCCTGAATCGCCAGCTGCCGAAGCCCCGGCACAGCCTGATACTCCAGAACCTGTTGAGACGGTTGGATCCGGCCCTGTTGAGATTCCAGTCATTATCAAAGCGACGGACTCGGATTTCTGGCAGTATGTGTGGGTGGGGGCAAAGAATTATGCCCTTGAGCATCCGGATGAAGTGACGGTCACGCTGTATGGTCCCAAATCTGAAGCAGACATAGAGGAGCAGGTATCTATTTTGGAAAACGTTCTTGCCAAGAATCCTCCGGCGATCGTAATCGCGTCTACCAGCTCCGATGCGACTGTGCCGGCATTTGAAGAAGCCTATGATGCAGGCACCAAAATTGTTACAATTGACAACAAGGTGAATACCGACAAAGTGAGTACGTTCTTGGCCACTGATAACTATGCGGCGGGCGGACTGGCTGCCGAGAAGTTTGTTGAGGCCCTGCAGGCGAAGGGCGTTGAGCCAAAAGGTAAGGTCGGACTGATTTCAGCCATGGCTGGTATCGTCGTTCTCGACAACAGAGACAACGGGTTTATCGACAAACTTAAAGAACTGGCTCCCGATCTTGAAGTGATGGAGATCAAGTATGTGGACAACGACATCGTCAAGGCGATGGACGTCGCGAAAGATCTGATGGCGGCCAATCCAGATCTCGTCGGCTTCTTTGCTGATAACAATCATACAGGTGATGGTGTGGCGAGAGCGCTGATCGAGGAAGGCAGTGATCTTGTCGCAGTCGCGTTCGACTCGGATCCTGAAGAGATCAGCGCACTGGCTGACGGGGTGCTGTATGCGTTGAT
>CAZNVX010000171.1:0-6563 GCA_964576225.1 uncultured Christensenellaceae bacterium | reverse complement strand
ACCATGGCGCTGACACCCAGATCATACACGGCATCGGCGCCGTCCCCGATGCTGCCCGCGATTACAATCACGGGCACATGTGCGTTTTTGGCATACTGCGCCACGCCGTGTATCACCTTGCCGAAAGCTGATTGATTGTCAACGCGCCCCTCGCCGGTGATAACGATATCGGCACCATCGAGAAGTTCGTCAAATTTAACGAGGCTTAATACCGCGTCAATGCCGCGGCAAAGATCGGCGTCCGCAAAAACATGCAGTGACGCACCGATGCCGCCCGCGGCACCGGCTCCTGGCATCGTGGTGATATCGCGGCCCGCATGATCATTCAGTATGCTGCCGAAACGAAGCATACCCGCCTCCAGCAGCGCCAATCGTTCAGGGGTGCCGCCTTTTTGCGGACCATATACATAGGTGGCGCCGTCCTTCCCAGTTAACGGGTTGGTGACGTCGCACATCACTTTAAGGCGCGTATGTTTCAGGCGGGCGTCAAGAACGGACGCATCCACCCGCGCCACATTGATCAGCTCCTTGCCGCACATCCTGTCAATTTCACGGCCGTCATCCCGAAAAAACCGCATACCCAGCGCCTGAAGCGCGCCGCATCCGCAGTCGTTGGTCGCGCTGCCGCCGATACCGACAAGTATTTTCGAATATCCATCGTCCAGCGCTTTCCTGATGACATCGCCGGTGCCGTGTGAGGAGGCTTCCAGCGGATTGCGTTCCTCAGAAGCCAACAGCGCCAATCCGCTCGGCTCAGCCATACCCACCACCGCCGTGCCGTTTGCTTCGCCGTAAATACAGTCAACCGTGCGGCCAAGCGGATCGCGCGCCTGCGCTTGGATGATCCGTCCTCCGGTCGCGTGCACAAGAGCTTCCACCGTGCCGTCGCCACCGTCCGCAATAGGCACATCAACGATTTGCACATGATCAAAATGCTCAAGAGCGCTTTGGCGGATACAGGAGATGACCTGCTGCGAGGAGAGTGAGCCCTTGAAAGAATCCGGCGCGATGACAATTTTCATGTTGGTCTCCTTGTGATGGTTATCAGCTCATTATAGCAGAGGTATAAGGCGCATTCAAGACAACAGCCTGCGGCCACAGGCACCTTAAAGGATCGATTTGACAGCGGGTAACAAAAAGGATAAACTTTCTTAGTAGCATAATGAAAGAAGAGCCAATAACAAATGCGAAGATGTACGGATGAAATTGAGCTCAAGCCCATGCATGATCAGGAAGCCAAACGATTGGCTGAGTATCTGAAGGTTTTCGGCGACCCGGACCGCATCCGCATACTCGAACTGCTCAAAGACAGAGAAGTATGCGTTGGGCATATGGCTGAGGCCCTGGGTAAGACTGTTTCCGCCGTGTCGCATCAGCTGAGCATCATGCGGCGTCAGCGGCTTGTGCGTTATGTCAAGGACGGCAAAAACATATTCTATACGCTGGACGACGATCATGTTGTCGGGCTGCTCGAAGCCGCAATGGAGCATATCCGCCATGCCTGATGGCCACAAATGTCAGATGTCAAAATGATGCTTGTTTTCACTGTGTACCCTTTATGGCTAATATGATATAATCAAACCCGAATTGACCGGCGTCATGATCAAACAAACCTGATCGTTTTCACAGACTGAACCGGCATTACATAATACAGGAGGAAGGCACATGAAAAACATACCTGAGATCAAACTGGGGATAATATCCGTCAGCCGTGATTGTTTTCCCATTACGCTTTCGGAGAGAAGGCGCCGCGCTGTTGCGCTTGCGTATGCGGAAAAATACGGGGAAATCTATGAATGCCCGGTTACCGTTGAGAGTGAAGAGCATGCAGTCAGCGCGGTTGACGATGTCCTCGCGCATGATGTAAACGCGCTGGTGGTGTTCCTTGGCAACTTCGGTCCCGAGACGCCTGAAACGCAGATTGCACAATTCTTCGGCGGGCCTGTGATGTATGCGGCGGCGGCAGAGGAGGATATTGCCGTGCTGTCAAGCGACCGCGGAGACGCTTATTGCGGTATGCTTAACTGTTCATATAACCTGGGGCTGCGCAACATACCGGCCTACATACCGCCCTACCCGGTGGGGACTGCGGACGAAGTTGCCGACATGATCTTTGACTTTGTGCCTGTGGCGCGCACAATGGCCGGGCTGGCTGGCCTGAAGATCATCTCGTTCGGCCCGCGCCCAAAGGACTTTTTTGCCTGCAACGCGCCCATCAAGCCGCTGTATGACCTGGGCGTTGAGATTGAGGAAAATTCTGAGCTTGACCTTCTGGTGGCGTTCAAAAAGCATGCGAATGATCCGCGCATACCCGCTAAGGTCGAGGAGATGGCCGCCGAGCTGGGCGAAGGCAACAAAATGGCCGGCATATTGCCGCGCCTCGCGCAATATGAGCTGACGCTGCTGGATATCGCCGAAGCCGGAAAAGGCAACCGCGAATACGTGGCGTTTGCCAATAAATGCTGGCCCGCTTTTCAGACCGAATTCGGCTTTGTACCGTGCTATGTGAATTCTCGCCTGACCGCGATGGGCATACCCGTCTCCTGTGAGGTGGACATATACGGGGCGTTGTCCGAATACATCGGCACCTGCATATCCGGCGAACCGGTGACGCTGCTGGATATCAACAATTCGGTGCCGGCCGAGCTGTACCAAGCCGACATCAAAGGGCGCTTTGACTATTCTCTCAAGGAGACGTTCATGGGCTTCCACTGTGGGAACACCCCGATTTGCCGGCTGCGCAAGGGCACAATGAAATACCAGCTGATCATGAAACGCGGGCTTGAGCCGGACGGCGAACCGGATATCACGCGCGGCACACTTGAAGGCGATATCATACCCGGAGCGATCACATTCTTCCGCCTGCAAAGCAACGCGGACGGGGAGCTTAAGGCTTATATCGCTCAGGGTGAAGTGCTGCCGGTGGACACACATTCGTTTGGCGGCATTGGTGTATTTGCAATACCGCAGATGCATCGCTTCTACCGTCATGTTCTGATTGAGAAGCAATACCCGCATCACGGTGCGGTGGCATTCGGCAGTTGGGGGAAAGCCCTGTTCTCGGTGTTCAATTATCTGGGCGTTTTAGATATCGGCTATAACCAGCCGGCAAGCTTGCCTTATGCGACAGAAAACCCTTTTGCATAAAAAGGTATAGAATTAGTTATTAAATAAAATATATTCCCATTTAAAGGAGTTGGGCTATTGACAGGTTTCATGCAATATGTATATAATGTATGCACAATAGAATAAATGTAACAATATTTGCAGCTAATTTATACTATTATTCGGTGAAAGGCAAACTCGTACGAAAGTCGAGCGCGCAAAGCAGGAAATCTAAAGCGAATTCCGCCAAGATGGTTCGGCCGCCTCATCTTTTTGAGTGCGGCCTTTTTAATTAAGAAAAAGGGCAAAAGTGTAGCTGCAGCTGACGTGAAAAGCAAACCCGTGCGAAAGCCGGGGACGCAAAGCATGAAGTCTAAAGTGCAGTAATGCGCCAAGACGGTTCGGCCGCCTCAGATTTGAGTGCGGTCGTTTGTTTTTTATAAAGGCCGCAACAGGTATGAAAAGGAGAATTGCCATGAAGATGAAAAGAGCGTTTTCTGTACTGCTGACCATCGCGCTGATTACCGCGATGTTTATCCCGACGGGCTTTGCGTTGGATGGTGAACACGGTGCACAGCCATCGTCAGAGCCATCGTCAGAGCCATCGTCAGAGCCATCGTCAGAGCCATCGTCAGAGCCATCGGCTGAGCCATCGGCTGAGCCATCGGCTGAACCGTCGGCTGAACCGTCGGCCGGGGCGTCCGCTGCGCCGACACCGCAGTTTACTGTCGAGTTCAAGAGCTGGGACGGTTCGCTGATCGAGTCGGTGCGTGTTGACAAGGGGGCAGATGCAGTGGCGCCTGCTCATCCGAAGCGTGACGGCTATGAGCCGGACGGCTGGGACACTGACTTTACGAACATACAGAAAGACCTGGCCGTGACGGCAAAGTATATACAGTCAGATAATGATAATGAGCTTTCACTGCTTGGCTCAGATACATTTGCGCCAATGGCCATGGAGACTACGAGTGCTGAGCACACAGTCTATCTGTATGTTTACGTTGGCAATCCAAATCAAAACCCGCCGCTGCTGATCAAGTATACATTGACGGACATATCAGATGCGGACTTGCTAACCCTTGGAGGTCAGCAAAACTGGTCTACATTCTTCACCAATTTAAACAATGCCACTTCTGAGAATTTGAGCGCGTATATAGGACTGAGTGCTAATGCGTACTATGGAAACGGAAAGATTTCACTGGTGGATCTTGGATCGGGTAAGTACGAGGTCAAAGTATACCTGAAAGAAATGATGATCAACACCACGTACATGGTTCATTATGTGGATGAAAACGGAAATACGGTTTATGATTCTGTGGAGAAAAATGGTAAGGTCGGCAGCTCGGTGACTGAGTCTGCGCCACCTAAGACCGGCTATGTGACTCCGCAAGATCAGACGATCACTTTACAACTAACAGGCAATGCCATCACGTTCGTGTACCAGATAAACAAATACACAGTGACATGGAACAACTGGGACGGTACGCTCCTTAAGACGGATACCAATGTGCCGTACGGCACGATGCCGAGCTATGGCGGCGCGACGCCGACAAAGCCCGCCACAGCGCAATACACCTATACGTTCAATGGCTGGACGCCCGCATTATCACCCGTGATAGGCGACATCACGTATATGGCGACGTTTACTGAAACGGCGGTGCCGGAAGCGCACACCTTCGTGCTGACATACATGCAGCAGGCGGGGCAGACGCCAAGCGACCTGCGGACATACCGCGTGTTCCACAAGGATGCGAGCAATTTCTACTACCCGGTGAAGCTGGGGTATGAGATTGCGGGAACGAGCGGCATCACAGAGATCGGCAATTTCACATTCAACCACGACGAAGCAAGCCGGTTAACCGATCCGTTCTACTTCACAACCAATGCGATCGGCGTGGGTCAGAGCGAGACCTGCAAGCTGTATTGGTGGAACAGTGCAACAAACGCATGGGTGTACGCCACAGTGAAGGCATCGTCGACATTGTATGAAGTGACGTATGACGCAAACGGCGGTGTGCTGGGCGACAGCGCGCTTGCGACGCAGTACGCCTACACGGGCGGCAGCGTCACGGAGCCGACCGCGACGAGAGACAACTATACATTTGACGGCTGGCAGTATTCGAACGACATCAACATTGGCAACGTGACGAAGAGCGCGACCGCGACGGCGCAGTGGAAAGCGGTGCCGGAAGCGCACACCTTCGTGCTGACATACATGCAGCAGGCGGGGCAGACGCCAAGCGACCTGCGGACATACCGCGTGTTCCACAAGGATGCGAGCAATTTCTACTACCCGGTGAAGCTGGGGTATGAGATTGCGGGAACGAGCGGCATCACAGAGATCGGCAATTTCACATTCAACCACGACGAAGCAAGCCGGTTAACCGATCCGTTCTACTTCACAACCAATGCGATCGGCGTGGGTCAGAGCGAGACCTGCAAGCTGTATTGGTGGAACAGTGCAACAAACGCATGGGTGTACGCCACAGTGAAGGCATCGTCGACATTGTATGAAGTGACGTATGACGCAAACGGCGGTGTGCTGGGCGACAGCGCGCTTGCGACGCAGTACGCCTACACGGGCGGCAGCGTCACGGAGCCGACCGCGACGAGAGACAACTATACATTTGACGGCTGGCAGTATTCGAACGACATCAACATTGGCAACGTGACGAAGAGCGCGACCGCGACGGCGCAGTGGAAAATCAATACGCATACGGTGACATTCTATAATTATGACGGAACAACCGTGGTTGGCACCGATACGGTGAACGCAGGCAGCGGCGCAACCGCTCCGGCAAATCCGTCACGCGGCGCCGGATATCACTTTATAGGTTGGAGCAGCGACGGCGGCGCAACGAAACTGATGCCGGCTGCACTCAGTTTGATTCCAGTGACGGCAGACATATCGTATGTGGCACAATATGAGTACCGATTTGTTGTTCGCGGCAACGCCAGCATGGTTAACGGCAGAGTTAAAGTGACTTATGCCGGTGAGGTTCGATACTTAGGGCCAGGCGTGTCAACAACATTTACAGCGGTGGACGGAGAAAACCTTGTTTCGGTTCAAGGTGAACCCAACTCCGGTTATCGGTTCTTGTACTGGAATGCGCTGGCAAACCGCATCTACTTTGAAAATAACGGATTAAGGTCAATTAACATTTACAGCGGAACGACATTCACACCGCATCCGTTGTTTGAGGCCATCGTATACGATATTGAATACGAGCTGAACGGCGGCACCAACAACGCGGGGAACCCGGCGACGTATACCGTGGAGAGCGAGACCATCACGCTGCTCGAGCCGACACGTCCGGGATACACGTTCACGGGCTGGACGCCGACGAACAGCATACCGGCAGGCTCGACAGGCAACAAGACGTTTGAAGCGACATGGTCTGACGCCATCGTATACGATATTGAATACGAGCTGAACGGCGGCACCAACAACGCGGGGA
>CAZNVX010000170.1:0-6606 GCA_964576225.1 uncultured Christensenellaceae bacterium | reverse complement strand
CGCCGGACTGCACAAAATACTGAGCGCCGCGCTCTTCAAGTCCGCGGATCAGATCCAGCGGCTCAGTCAGATCCATGATCGGCGAATCGGGACCCTCGGTGCCGAAACCGCCCGGAAAGCCCTCCCATGCGGAAATCTTGGAACCGATTAAAAAGCTTTTGTCACCGATCTCTTTGCTGATCCTTTCATACAGATCGAACGCGAAACGCCGTCTGTTTTCCCATGCGCCGCCATATTTCCATTCGCGGTCGTTGTAGGGACGCAGTATCTGAGAGCCCAAATACCCGTGACAAAGCTTTAAGTCGATGCCGTCCGCTCCCGCGTCATAAGCAATGCGCGCGGCCAGCACAAACTGATCCATAATCTTGTCAACATCTTGCTCTGTCAGGACCTCACCGCCAAAGCCGGGAAGAGGCTTAACCGTCACCCGGCGCGAAAAATCAGGGTGGCTCAATTCTCCCGAATGCGTCAGCTGAAAAACAAACAGCGTGTCGGGGTTGATTTTTTTAAGATTCCCCACAAACTTAGCCAACGGCTTTGCGTTTTTAGGCATGATCGAAAGCTGATTGAGTCGGCTCCTGCACTCATCCGTGACGGTGATAGCCTCCAGCGTCACCATACCAGCTTCTCCTTTAAACAGGTTGGAATAACGCTCAATGGTCAGCAGGGTGGGGTTGCCGTCGTCATCCGCATCTGTACATTCCATGGCCTGGATGAACAACCTGTTCTTGCATTCCCTGTTCCCGATGCTGATTGGGCTGAGTAGAGTATCTTTGTAACGATCCATAAGCTTTCCTTCTTTCATTTATTTAACAGATGGTAATAACCGCTGCCCGCTTGTAAATGAGTCAGATATGGAAATACTGCATAGAAAAGCGCATGTATCACCAATAATCTGTACAGATGAAAAAGGCATGACGCCAGTATTTGATCATGCCAATATCATAATTCATATTTTTGAACGTGTCAATATTTAATGCTTTATGATTCTATCGCCTCGGTCAACGCCCTGGCCGCCGCCTTGAGCGCCTCTTTTGGCGTCATCTTTTTCTCCAGCGCAGCGTGCACCGCATTGCCGATGATCTGTTCAAAAACGGCTTCGGAGACGCCTTCTCCCTTAGGGTTTCTCGGTATTGCACGGCGTTTTGTGCGGGCAAAAGCACCCGGCAGCATGCGATACCATGGATACAGGTTATGCAGCTCGCTGCTTTCAAACACAGACCTGTAAGGCACGATTCGCCCCAGCATGGCGTTGGGTATAATCAGAGATTCGGATGCCGTCCATTTGACGAACTCAAACGCGGCGCTCTTCTTGTCAGAATACGCACTCACGCCAAACGACCACCCGCCAAGAACACTTACCTCTCCTGGCAGCAGCGCATAGCCAACCTTACCCACCACGTTTGATATGCTCCTGTCCTCAAGCGGCGTTGCATGATCCGAGAACATCGCCATCATAGCCGCATCACCCCGTGCAAAAATCTGCACCTGTTCGTCCCACCAGTTTGCCGCAGACCCGGGGCTTGCATATTTAAACGCATCAATATAATCCGCCAGCGCCGCCACGCATGCGTCGCTGTCAATCACGGCCTTGCCGTTTTCAAAAACACTGCCGCCGGCCGCCCACAAACGCGGTAAAAACTCACATACGGCGCCGGATGCGTTCATGGCGCCCAGGGTCGTTCCATACGTTGTTTCCGACTCATGGTTAAATCTGCGGGTGAAAAACTCAGCCACGCTGTTGTATTCCTCCCACGTTGCGGGCACGCGCAGCTCCTTTTTATTGCGCTCGAAAAACAATCTCTTGTTTTTAATCTGATCAAACAGATCTTTTCTGTAAAACAGCAGTTGTGTGGTGTGGCTGAACGGCAGCGCATACAAACGATCGCCAAAAAAGCAGTGCTCCCGCAGCACATCGTCAGAAAACATATAACCAAGCGCCTGGTGATCCGGATAATACTCTGTCAGCTCCTGTACATAGCCGCCCAGTATCAATTCCTTCATCCAGGGCAAATCCATGGAAAACGCATCATATTCGCCAGACGGAAGCCCCTGCAAAATCTCCTTCAGTAATTTGCTGTACGGCATTTGTGTGAGCTCGAAATCGATCCCCGTGCTCCGCTTGAAATCAGCAGCCAGCGATTTGATTGTGTGGCTGGAAGGCGAGTCATGGGTCAATACCCGTATTTTTCGCAACGCGCCGATATCGTGGCAGCGGGCTGCCGCCAGCCCGCGGCTTTTGACGCAGGGCACCGAAATGCTGCGGCCGCCCCGCGCATCGTCCAGAGTCATGATCTCATCAAGCATGCCAAAGGCAGCCATGGCCATCTGGGCATATGGAAGCGGTAAAATGTGTTCCTTATCATTTTTAACCTTTGTCCATTCTTCTGCGTCGAGTGTGATCAGCTTTGGTTTCACGCCCCGTGGTTTTGCGGCAATCGCCAAAGCGCAGGCCACGCCCTCGCTGAACATTCTGTCCGTGGTATAGATGACCTGCGGCGGGCTTTCCATTTCCATCAGCCGGATGGCCGCGCGCATCGCGCTTTCCTTGTTGCTGTTGATCGTCTCCACGTATTTGGTATCGATATTCTTCCTGGCCTTTTGCATGGCATTAAAATACGCATCCACACATTCCATTTCATAAGAGTATTCCTGCGGCCCCGCAACAATGGCGATTCTTTGATAGCCTGCGTTCATCTGTTCTTGCACATTGGCCATCACGGTGGCGCGTATATCCATGTCTACATTGTTCATGCGATAACCGGTAACCTTGCGGTGAACAAACACGATCGGGAGCCCGCCGTCTATCAGCTTGCTGAAAAATTCCGTGTTTCCGGGCTGACAGGTTAAAAGCACGACCCCGTCAGTACCCATCATCATCGCCCGTTCAAGCACACGACATTCCCGGTCCGGCACATCAGCGCATACCCGAAGATATGCGGAATAGCCTTTCTCAGCAGCGTGCCGGTCAATCTCCTCAAACATTTTCGCATAAGCGGTGTTTGTTATATCCGGCAGGATGACCTCTATGCGCCCCGTCCGGTTGGTCTTTAAGTTTCTTGCCAGCGCATTGGGCTTGTATCCCAGTTCAGCGACAGCCTGTTCCACTCTTCTGATTTTATCGCTGCTGACCGATTTCGACCCATTCAATACGTTTGACACCGTACCGTGCGAAACCCCCGCCAGTCTGGCGACATCCTTCATCGTGGCCATTCTGTTTACTCCATTCAGTATTGTTGTGTTCGATCATTGATTCGTTCTGACAGCATGTGGTTCAATCATATCATGCATGCGCTTTTTGGCAAGTCATTAAATGCATGACAGACGGTCAATAATTCCGTCAGTAAAATTCAGTGCCGTTCCCTTGTTCGAAAATGCGCCTTAAACAGCCCCGGATTCCACAGACTATTCGGCATATAATTCCGGGTTGAACCCCTTGCGGGCAGGGATCAACCGCCCCCCCTTTGGGCATATTGCCATGCAGAATTAGACATGATACTATACATAAAACCGGAGGTTAAGGCTTATGCGCAGGAGAGACATTGACTGGCTTCGGATTTTTGCCATTTTTCTGCTTTTTCCATTTCACGCCGCAAGAGTGTTCGATTACAGGGAAGCGAATTATATACTCAGCGACGCGAGCAGCTCTGCGGGTGTCACCTTCATGAGTGTCATCTGGCCATGGTTTATGCCGCTGCTGTTTTTTGTGGCTGGCGTCTCCACCTGGTACGCTCTGCAGAAAAAGGATGCCCGGCATTACCTTAAGGAGCGTGTCTTACGGCTGCTCATTCCTTTGGTGTTGGGTATCATTCTGATTGTGCCCATACAGGGTTATATGGCGCGCATGCGGCAGGGAACCTTAACCGGAGGCTATTTCCACTATCTGTTCGCACAGTTCTTTCCGGACTTTTCGGACATCTCCGGCTACAACGGCACGTTTACGCCCGCACACCTGTGGTTCATACTGTATCTCTTCGCAATATCCTGCCTGCTGCTGCCGCTGTTCATGCGCGTGGTCAGCGCACGCCGGCAGCAGAATACCGGCGCTTTGGGGCGTCTTTTCGAAAAAGGATGGTTTCTTCTGCTGTTGTTTATTCCCCTCACTGTATCGGAGGGGTTGCCGGACATCGGCGGTAAAAATCCGTTTTTCTTCGGAATGTATTACACCATTGGCTTTTTTATTGCTTCGACAAATGCTTTTAAAACAATCGACAGTATTAAATGGTGGTCGTTCGGCATCACTCTTTTATCCATCCCGCTTTATATGCTGCTCGGCGGCATAGCCAGCGGTTACGATGATTTTGCCTGGCAATCAATACTTCTGGCTCTTGTCAGAAACCTGTATGGCATCAGCGCGATACTGACCATGCTGGCTTTTTCGCAAAAATATCTTAACCGCGGAGGCCGGGTGCTTAGCTATCTGAACCAGGCGGCTTTCCCTGTATATATCCTGCATCAATCGGTTATGATGGTGATCGCGTATTATGTGGTGCAGTGGCGCGGGGGCATCACCTTGCAGTTTGCGGCCATCATGCTGCTCACCCTTGCTGCCTGCATGGTGCTTTTCGAAGCCTTTCGGCACATCGCGCCGATGCGCTTTATACTGGGCATTAAAGCGGCAAAAGGCAGGCCCGTAAGAACGGGGTCTCCAAGCTGATCATGGCCGACGGCTGCTGATTCTGTCCCAAAACCGGTGCGCGTCCAGTGCGTCCGCCAGCTTTCACCATGTGCTCATATAGTACGCGTATAAAGCAAATGCAGCATGTCTTTGTTTTTATAGTGCCTGATAAACTGTTTCTTCATAGACATGCCAAGCCTTTCCGCCACTTTTCTTGAAGCAATATTTTCCGGTCTGATCTGGGCTGTTATTTCTCTTAGATGCAACACGCTAAAAGCATAATCAATACAAGCGGAGGCAGCTTCAAAGGCATACCCATGTCCCCAACGCGCCTTTTTATAAATGTACCCAATGCCAACATGGTTTTCATTGTCTGCTTGTTCAGATATCAGCCCGGTAACACCAATTAAACTGTCGGATGTCTTGTCTATGACTGCCCAATAACCATAACCATCCCTATCATACCTCATAATATTCTCATCAATCCATTGAGCAACCTCTTCATCCGAAAAAGCATGTTCCCAGGCGTGCATCACATCAGCATCCTGTAAGATTGTGCCGATTGATTCATAATCATCCGTTTGTATTTCCCGCAGGTACAAACGTGACGTTTCCAAAATCACCATAGCAAAATGTCACCTGCCAATATAATACCTTTATATAGTCACCTTATATAAAGGTAGTTTATTTCGTTTATTTGAAATACTGTCAAAACGCCGAGGCGATTATGTATCCTGCTCCCACCATCCATACATTGCTTATGCTGTGCATAAGCATCGGATAAATCACACTGCCGGTCTGCTGGTACACCATACCGTATAATATTCCAAGCCCGAATGCATAACAAAGCTGCATGATATCCGCGCTTATCGCAAGCGGCAAAAGCGTCCAGTTGATATGGGCGATAGAGAACAGCAAGGCGGCGAGGACGCATTCCGGCGACACACAAAGACGACCGGTTTTGGCTGATTTTTGACCGCTCACATATACAAGCATTGTCATGGTAAGCGCACGGTACACAATTTCTTCGGAAGGCCCCGAAAGCAGCAGCTGAAACCCAAGCGTTCCGGCCACATTGCGCGCGTTAAGTGCAAAATCATGGGAGACCTTGTTGCCGGACAGCACGATGGCATAGCCCACACCAACGTAAACGGTCATAAATGCAACAAACAGCGCAATAGATTTGATTCCGCGTCTTCGATCTCCCCATCTCAGTCCAAAATCCAGATCCAAGCTTTTGCCAAGAATCCACAGAAGCAGCCATCCAAGGGCCATTTGAGCGATATGGTGAACAGATATCCATGCAAACAGGCCGTCAGGGTCCACCGTGCTGTACGAGAATGCGTTGGCAGCCATGCGGCTTATGAGGTTAATACCCTGCTGCGATACAAGCAATATTGCCGTCATCAGGGCAATTTTAAACAGATTACGTTTCATTTGAATTCGCACATTCCACTTTCTTGTCATGTCGGATGAATGGCCGGCCACACATTTACACGAATACAAACCGGATTCTACGCTTGCTTGAAATCCACAAGTTAAGCGCGGATAGGCGTTTTGTTTATACTACAATACTTATAGCGTGGTGACAATGCTTTCTGAAATATCTGCGCTTGTCTGTCCATGGTATGGTTGGTCTAACATTCCTTTTTGCCCAAGCGCACAATAAAAGAGCTGACTTGTTTGATTTGGTTTCGTTATTGTTAACTTCTTTATAACTATCGGTTTTGCTTTGACCCTTACATTTTACCGGTGTATAATTATATTATTAAACCCGAATGAAAGGAGATAACGCCATGGATAACCCTCAAAACAATAGCAGCCGTCTGCCGGCCGACGAAGTGATAAAGAACCTGAGCGGTATACGGAACACCCTGGTGAAGCTGTGCGCCAATCACGGCGGAACACCCGGCTATTTTGCCATGCGCCGCCAAATCGAAACACTCGGGTGGGGTGGCATATTACAAAAATACCACCCCGATATCAAT
>CAZNVX010000169.1:0-6707 GCA_964576225.1 uncultured Christensenellaceae bacterium | reverse complement strand
ACCATCATGGTCTCCATCCAGTACCTGTCGATGATCATCATCGGCGGCCTCGGCATCATCGCGGCCAGCGGCATGCTGGGCGAGATCACGCCGCGCATGGCGCGCGCCATTGCGCAAAGCCCGGCCAAAAAGATACTGATTCCGATTTCGAGGTGCAACTTTTTCATCCCGGGTACGTCCGACATACCCGCAAAAGACTTAATCGAGCTTGCCACGGATGCCGTGGCGGGCATGCTATAGGCCGGTGATCGTTGTGGGCCGGAGCAAGTTTGCGTCGCATTCATCCACCACACTCCAGTCGGGCGCGATGCAATAGAGCATCACCGTGCATTCATATTCGGGCAGGTATTTGGCGTATACGCGCCCATGAAGAACGGTTTCCGCAAAGTCGGTATCGGGCGTCTGCGTGGGTCTTCCATACTGAAGATAGGCGGTTTTGTGCTCGGCAAACCGATGCGCAGCGCCGTTCACCCGTATGGACGCCTCAATAAGGGTCCACCCGCCGCTGCCCGCGCACTGCGTATCTGCTGCCGTGCGCATGTCTATAACATCAAACACCGGGGATTCACAGCCGAAATTCGCCATCACCAGCTGCGTATAGTCATAACGCACCGCCGTTTTCACTTCATCAGCGTTCAGCGTGCCGTCCGGATAAAAGCCAAATGCACCGCCGTTTTTATCCACCACATAAGCGCCGTAAAACGCCGAATACCTATCGCTTTCCGCGTCGTACAGCGCCGATGTGCGCGTGAGCATGTCAAACGCGCCAAAGCTGTACAGCACCGTCATCCGCGCATCGATGCCCGACCAGCGGTCAAAACCATCCGCATTGTAGACCAGCATCAGCGGATACCACCCTTCGCCGGACGGTATCATCACCTTCAGCCCGTTCTGCTTCATCACGCTTTCATGATAATGGCTCGCTGAATATACGCTCATCACCGCGTGGCTCTGCATCAATGGATATAACCAAATAAAACCCATCAGTTCCACCGAGATGACAACGAACATCACAGCCCATCTGACTGCGCCCGCAAATCCAGGCTTTCTTTGGGCGTTGTTTGTCATCAGCGCACGTACAACGGGTGGGCATCGCACAGCGACTTAACCCGTTCGCTCACTTTGTTCACCGCTGCTTCCCCCTCAAAGATAATATCCTTTATGCAGTCGGCCACCCGTTCCATATCCGGCTCCGTAAAACCGCGCGTCGTCAGGCAGGGGGTGCCCAGCCGCAGTCCGCCGAACCGTCCGTCCAGCGGTGTTTCGGATATCAGGCGGTACCGCGTGGCGATGATGCCGCATCTGTCCAGCAAATCCAGCGCCTCATGCCCCGGTCTGCCCTTGGATATGGTGTCCAGCGTCACGATATGCGTGTCTGTGCCGCCGGTAACCACATGCACGCCGCTCTCTTGCAGGGCGGCGGCCAGCGCCTGAGCATTGCGGATCACCTGCCGCTGGTAGCAGCGAAAAGGCTCACCCATCGCCTCTTTGAAGCAGACCGCCTTGGCGGCCACCATATGCATACTTGGGCTGCCCAGCGTGCCCGGCCACACCGCGTCGTCAATCCGCCGGGCATCGCCCGAGCGGCACAGTATGAACCCGCCGCGCGGCCCCCGCATCGTTTTGTGCGTGCTGGCCGTCACAAAGTCGGCATACGGCACAGGGTTTTCCAGCAGCCCCGCCGCCACCAGACCGGCCAGCTGCGCGATGTCCGCCAGATAATAAGCCCCCGCCGCATCGGCAATCTCCCGGAATGCGCGATGATCAATGCGCCGGCTGTAGGACGACGCACCGGAAATGATAAGCCTGGGGCGGTGTTTTATTGCCGCATCCATGATGCGGTCGTAATCTATCCTTTCGGTTGTCGGATCCAGGCCGTATTCCACATACCGAAAATAACGGCCCGAAAAGTTTTTGCCGGAGCCGTGCGATGTCTGGCCGCCCTGCAAAAGGTTGGGGCCGAGCACCGTGTCTCCCACCTCCAGCACCGCATAGTAAACCGCCATATTGGTATCCCCGCCCGAATTGGCCTGCACGTTTGCATGCTCCGCGCCAAAAAGAGCCTTGAGCCGGTCGATCGCCAGCTGTTCCGCTTCGTCCACATGCGCACAGCCGCGAAACAGCCTGCGCCCGGGATAACCATCGGCGTATTTGTTGGTCATCGGATTCGCCATGGCCTTAAGCACAGCGGGGCTGGCATAGTTCTCACCCGGGTTCATCTCAATCGTGTGATGCTGGCGGCGTGTCTCCGCCTCCAGCGCGCGGGCGATATCGGCATCCGTCTCATAAACGTCGCAAAAATAGTCCTCCGGCAGCTTATACATTAAACAACGCTCCTTTTCCATGTCATGTTCCGGTCATGCTTCTATGATGACTATACCATTATCGGCCGCCGTCTGCCACTGCCAGACCGCTAAAACGCCCCTTTCGTTGACGCCCCGGGCACAAAAACGTATAATGAGCGCATAATACCAAAGGCGAGGACATTGAGGCCTTGAGAGAAAACAAGAAGACGCGCGTTGTCTGCGGCATGTCGGGCGGAGTGGATTCTGCCGTGGCTGCCCATATGCTCAAACAGCAGGGCTACGACGTTGTCGGCGTGTTCATGAAAAACTGGCAGGATGACGGGCAGGGCTGCAGCGCCGTGCAGGATTACGAAGACGTAAAATCGGTATGCCTGGCGCTGGACATTCCTTATTATACAGTCAACTTCGAACAGGAATACTATGACCGCGTTTTTTCCTACTTCCTGAGCGAGTACCGACGCGGGCGGACGCCCAATCCCGACGTTTTGTGCAACTCCGAAATAAAATTCGCGGCGTTTTTGCAGCATGCGCAAAAGCTGGGCGCAGCGAAACTGGCCACCGGCCATTACGCGCGCACAGACGGAACACGGCTGCTGCGCGCCGCCGACGTCTCTAAAGACCAGACTTATTTTCTATGCATGCTTTCCTCTGAGCAGGTGAAAGCCGCCCTCTTCCCCATCGGTGATATGCTCAAATCCGAAGTGCGCGAGATTGCCGCGCGGCTCGGGCTGAGCGTGGCGGTGAAAAAGGATTCCACCGGCATCTGTTTTATCGGCGAGCGAAAATTCCGCGAGTTCCTGTCCGGTTTCTTGCCCGCCAGACCGGGCGATATACAAACGCCGGACGGGCGCGTGGTCGGGCAGCATCAGGGTGTGATGTATTACACGCTCGGACAACGGCGCGGGCTGGGTATCGGCGGCAAAGCGGACGCAGCCGACGCCCGCTGGTTCGTGGTGGATAAGGACGTGCAGCGCAACATTCTTTATGTAGAACAGGGCGATGCGGATGCGCTGTATTCCCGCGCACTGCGCGCCACAGGCTTAAGCTTTATCAGCGCGCCGCCGGGGCCGTCATTTGAGTGCGCCGCCAAGGTGCGCTACCGTCAGCCCGACCAGAAAGCGCACGTCACATTGTGCAAAGACGGTGCGCGCGTGACGTTTGAAGACCGCCAGCGCGCGGTGACGCCCGGCCAGTATATCGCGCTGTACATAGGCGACGTCTGCATTGGCGGCGGGGTGATCGACACCGTCTGCCGATAGGAGGAAAAATGGCTTACATCCCATCCTGTGCCGAGGAAGAACGCTTCTTGGAAAGCTATGACCCCGGCAAATACCAAAACCCGGCAGTGGCCGCTGATACAGCGCTGTTTGCCGTGGATGATAGCGGCCTGTCCATATTGCTCATCCGGCGCGGCGGCTATCCCTACAAAGGCCGCTGGGCGCTGCCCGGCGGCTTCGTTGATATCGGCGAAGACATCATGGCCAGTGCCATGCGTGAGCTTAAAGAGGAAACAGGGCTCCAAAGCCCATACATTGAACAGGTTTTCGTCTGGGGCAAGCCGGACAGGGATCCGCGCTCCCGCGTCATCACCGTCAGCTATGCCGGCCTGGTGAGCCTTTCAGAAGCCAATGTGCGCGCGGGTGACGATGCGGCGGCGGCCGGTTGGTTTCGTCTTTCCGAATATGCGGTCACACAGAGCGGCGGCGCCATACAAGTGCGTTATACCCTCACCGGCTGCGACACGCTCAGACCCGCGGTCACATACCCCACCGGGCAGATGCAGCGCATCGTCGCGGCAGAAAGCGGCGGTCTCGCTTTCGATCATGCCGAATCCATCGCGTACGCGTTTGAATACGTGCGCCGCCGGGCGCGCGAAGGCCTGATAGAGCTGTCCTTTGAAGACGACGCGATGCGCCGCGCAGCCAGATCAGCCCTGCTCAACGTCTGATTGATCCCAAAGCAATTGTCCGCCGGATGCGGCGCGGCTGGCACACAGGCCGCTCGCTCTGTTGCATCATACCCTCTCGCGCACCGTCACCAAGAATATCGGCTGTCACACCGCCCGCTGCCGAACCCAAAACGCGTTTTTCGTCGAAACAGCGTTGCGCGATGGGCGGCTCATGCCTTATAATAATATTGGTCGTCACATTGTCTTGTCATGTCAGACCATAAGGAGTGTTATGAGAGAACGCCTTGGCCGGAAAAAGCTTTCAGTCCCTGTGGGTATTCTGGTTGTATTGGCTCTGCTGACGGGCATTTTGCTGATGTCCGCCGTGATATTTGTGTTGTCCGACGCGCTCGGCCTTCGGCCCTATTATCAATATATTGACTTCGCGCTGCTGATTGTCATCGGTGTGGTGATTGTGCGCAAATGGCTGACTGAATATGAGTATGCCGTGGTGGACGACGAGCTGATCGTTGACCGCTTCATCGGCAGCCGGTCCAAAAATCTTTTTCGGATCAAACTCAAAAGCATCGTCAGCATCAGTCAAGACAGGCCCGCGCACAGCAAAATGCAGCGCCTGACGTATCACTCAAAACGAAGCGGCGTCACTTATATCGTTTATATACAGAATGGTCAGGAAAAATGCGCATACTTGAGCCCCAGCGATGCCATGCGCACGATGATCGGCCAGCGAAGCGGCGCGTCAAACCAGCAGTGAGAGCAGGACGGCCACTGCAAGCGCAATGCCCGACGCGATACCGAATTTTTTTATGTACCGGATGTCGCCCGTTTCAAAGAACAGGCTTTTGCGTATCCCGCCCCAGGCCAGCGTGTATTTTTTAAGTATGTTCCCCTTGGTGAAGTCGATACGCAGCAGCGCAAGCTCGCTGAGCGCGAACAGCAGCGACATGACGAACAACGTGGCCGGAAGCGCACCGATACCCATAATGGGCATCGCCAGCGACCGCGTTGAAAACCCCACAAGCCCCAGCTGCCCTCTGATGAGCAGATAAAGCATCCAGGCATACAGGCAAAAGGGCCCCAGCAGTGCGATGCCGGTAAGTGCGCCGGAGAACGTTGTCATGGCCACGCGGGTCAGTATATCCGGCCGGTAATTGACAATTTCTTTCATCTCGTTGAAGGAATAATATCGATCTTTGGCGAAATATGGCTTGTCCACCGAACGCAGCACCGCCGATGTCTTTTTGTCCATAAACTTTAAGTCGCGGGTCTGCAACAGCTTGGTAAAATCCTCTTCCTGCAGATTAAACTCCTCTTTCGGGGTGCTGGAGAGTATATAAACATTGCTGTAGGTCAGCGTATAGACGCGGCCCAGCTCAAATCTGCTAAATGAAAACGGTGTTCGGACGAGCAGGCGGAAAACCCGCGGTGTCTCGTCGCGAAGAGAAGATAGGGGCGTAAAATACAGCCTGTACCGGTGCAGGCCGGCCGCGGACTCCTTGGAAAACAACAGCATGTTTTCGCGCTCTGTCTTTTTCATAATGCCTCCTTCCCGCAGGGCTATTATCTCATACTTTGCCCAAATAGAAAAGGGGCGTATGCATGGATAAGCATCTTTACACTTAAGAGGTGAGCGATTTATATGAGCAGACAAACGCCCATCATGGATGCGGTCGCCGCGGTTTGTGACAACGCGCGCGTGCGGCTGTGTATGCCCGGCCACAAGGGCGACACCGGCTATTTCGGCGGCGAGATGCTCTGGTGTGACATCACCGAGCTGCCGGGGGCCGACAACCTTTTGGTGCCCACAGGCGCCATCAAACTAAGTCAGGCGCTGCATGCCGGTTATATCGGCGCCGCCGCAGCCGCATATACCACAGGCGGCTCCACCACCGGCAATTTGGCCATGCTGTCGCTTTTTCGCGGCAAAAAGGTGATCTTTCCGCGCGGGGTGCACTTAAGCGCCGCCAGCGCTGTGTTTATGCTCGGTATTATGCCCGTTTTTCTTGACGCGGCTCCAAGTGACTACCCCGGCATTGTGCGTCCCGACGATATCCGGTCAGCGCTCAAGCTGCACCGCGACGCCGCCGCGGTATTTATCACCTACCCCAATTATTTCGGGCTGTGCTGCGACATCGAAACCATTGCCGGCATTGCCCACAAAGCGGGTATTCCGCTGCTGGTCGACGCCGCGCATGCCGCCCATTTTGCATTTTCGTCGATGCTGCCCATGTCGCCCGCTCAGGCGGGGGCAGATGTTTGGGTGGAAAGCACACACAAAACACTGCCGGCAATCAATCAATGCGCCTGCCTGTGCGTGGGTAAAAACGCGCTGGTGGATCAAAACGAAGTCATGCGCGCGCTCGCGTCTTTCCAGACCACCAGCCCGTCCTATGTGCTGCTGGGTTCGCTGGACTATGCCCATGCCTACATGCGCGAGAAGGGCGAACAGGAACACTTCCGCGTTATCAGTCTGGGGCGCCGGTTTCAGGAGC
>CAZNVX010000168.1:0-6739 GCA_964576225.1 uncultured Christensenellaceae bacterium | reverse complement strand
TTGAGGTGCGGGCGGGCATTGAGCTGAATCTGAGAGGCCTTGACGGCAGCGTTGACCTGCCGGAAGGGGTTTTTGATACCGTGATACTGGGGTATCACAAGGCGGCGGTCTGCCGTGATGTGCGGGCGGCGTGGGCGTTCCATGCGCCCGGGCGGCCCGGCCGCATGGATGTGATCACGAGGGCGTATATTGAAGCGATGCGGCGGCACCATATCGACATCATTGCGCACCCCGGCTACGGCGTGCCGGTCAACATCCGTCTGCTGGCCAAGGCCTGCGCCGATTACGGCGTGTTGTTTGAGATCAACAACAAGCACAAGGATTTATTGCCGGACGATCTCGCAGACGCTGCGGCAGCGGGTGCGCGCTTTGTGATTTCCAGCGACGCGCACAGCCCGTCGGATGTGGGGCAGGTATCAAACGCGCTGGCGCTGGCGCAAAGGGCGGGGCTGGAAGCTGAAAAAATCGTCAATGTGACGGAGGAATGATATGAAATTTGTCATCATCACAGGGCTGTCGGGTGCGGGCCGTTCCCAGGCGCTCAAACGCCTTGAGGACATCGGCTATTTCTGTGTGGACAATCTGCCCCCCAAACTGATCCCCGAATTCGCCAGGATATGCCTTGACAACGATGACATCAGCAAAGCGGCCGCTGTGGTGGACATGCGCATGGGCGATATGTTCGAGGATATATATGCCACGATCATGCGCCTGAAGGAAATGGACAATATCGAGCTGTCGATATTGTTTCTGGACGCGGACGACGAGGCGCTGGTTCGCCGGTTCAAGGAGACGCGGCGCAGGCATCCGCTCTCGCCGGACGGCAGCATTATCAGCGGCATCTCGCGTGAGCGCGAGCGGTTGAAGCGTATTAAGGATATTGCCAACAACGTGGTGGATTCATCGACATACTCGCTCAAAAAGCTGGGCGAAGTGATGGAAAGGCTGTTCTGTGATACGGATGAGAAGGGGATACTGATCACCGTCACCACGTTCGGGTACAAACGCGGCATCCCGATTGACGCGGATATGGTTTTTGATATGCGGTTTCTGCCGAACCCTTTTTACGAGGATACGCTGCGCGAGCGCACGGGCCGGGAGCAGAGCGTGAAGGAATATGTGCTCTCGTTCCCGCGGGCGCATATATTTCTGGAAAAGATCAACGAGCTGGTCAACTACGTGGCGCCGTATTATCTGGAGCAGGACAAGAAAACGCTGGTGATTGCCATCGGCTGTACCGGCGGGATTCACCGCAGCGTGGTGATTGCCGAGGAGCTGTTTCGGATATTCGAGGCGCAGGGGCACCGCGTGACCATTGAGCACCGCGACCTTATGTATAAGCACTGAGGGAGGAGACATGTCGTTTTCTTCTATCGCCAAGGCAGAAATCTGCCGGACGGCACCGGAAAGCGAATGCTGCGAGTTGGCGGAGCTGGCTGCGATGATCCACACCGCCGGATCCATCAGCATCTCGGGCGGCGCACTCTCGCTGAGGCTGGATACGGAAAATGCCGCGGTGGCGCGTCGTGCGTTTCTTCTGATCAAGCATCTGTACGGCGTGCATGCTGCGACGCAGATGCAATCCAACCAGCTCAAGCGCAACCACATCTACTCGCTCACCGTCGGCGCTTCGTCGGCGCGCATGGTGGCGATGGACGTACGGCTGATGGGTGACGAAGGTCTGGGGCTGGGTGCTGACATGTCTTTTTTGTCCAGCCGATGCTGCAAGGTGGCGTTTGTCCGCGGCGCGTTTTTAGGCGGGGGCTCGGTCACCAATCCCGAAAAACGCTATCATTTGGAATTTGTCTGCGGTCAAAAGGAATTTGCGCAGGGTTTGTTGAATATAATAAACGAACTTGGTGTCACTGCCAAGGCCATTCCGCGGGGCAAGAGCTTTGTGGTGTATCTCAAGGAAGGCGACGCGATCGTGACGCTGCTGACGATGATCGGCGCGCACACATCGATACTAAATATAGAAAACATCCGGGTTTTAAAGAGCGTCCGCAACAGCGTGAACAGGAAAGTGAACTGTGAGACCGGCAACCTCTCGAAAACGGTGAACGCATCCTTAAAGCAGCAGGAGAGCATTGAATACATCCGGATTCATATGGGGCTCGACAAACTGGCTCCCGGCCTGAAAGAAGTGGCGGAGGCCCGTCTTAGCAACCCCGAAGCAACGCTAGAGGAGCTGGCCGGTTTGGTGGGCGCCGGTTCCCGATCAGGCATTAACCATAAACTCAGAAAGCTCAACAGCATTGCTGAGCAGCTCAAATCGACAAGGGGGTAGATTCATGCAGGCCAAGGAACTGACCATCACAAACGCCGATGGATTGCGGGCTTCGAAGGCAGCGATGTTCGTGCAGGTCGCCGGCGGGTTTTCATCGCAGGTGTTCGTGGAAAAGGGAAATAAAAAAATCAATGCGAAAAGCATTATGGGCGTGCTGTCTCTCGGCGTGAAGCAGGGGGAGAAGATCTATGTGTTCGCGAACGGCAAAGACGAGGTTGAGGCGATCGCCGCAATTGAAAAGCTGGTGACCACTGCGTTTCAATAAGAGATGCCATAAACACCGAACCATGAAAGCCGCAAACTTATTTCGGTGAAGCGGCTTTTTGTGTCTTTAAAATCTGCGGCCGGGTTGTACTGCAGTCAGACGCCTCTGACCCGACGCAGCGTTCAAAAACAAAAGCCCCCGATCGGGGGGCCTTTGATGTCAGTCTGCTATAATCAGGGATTCGTTATTTGGACAGCGCCTGCTCCACGGCCACGGCCACGGCCACGGACGCGCCCACCATCGGGTTGTTGCCCATGCCGATAAGGCCCATCATCTCCACATGCGCCGGCACCGAAGACGAGCCTGCGAACTGCGCGTCTCCATGCATGCGCCCCATTGTGTCCGTCATGCCGTAGGAAGCGGGGCCGGCTGCCATGTTGTCCGGATGCAGCGTGCGGCCTGTGCCGCCGCCCGACGCCACGGAGAAATATTTCTTGCCGTTTTCAATCGCCCACTTTTTATAGGTGCCCGCCACGGGATGCTGGAAGCGGGTGGGGTTGGTGGAGTTGCCGGTGATGGACACGTCCACGCCCTCGTGCCGCATGATGGCCACGCCTTCCGACACGTCGTCCGCGCCGTAGCATTTGACCGCCGCGCGCTCGCCCTTGGAGAAGGCTTTTTCCCACACGATCTTGAGCTCGCCTGAGGCGTAGTCATATTCCGTCTCCACGTTGGTGAAGCCGTTGATGCGCGAGATGATATACGCGGCATCCTTGCCAAGGCCGTTCAGTATCACGCGGAGCGGCGTTTTGCGGACCTTATTGGCGGTGCGCGCAATACCGATGGCGCCTTCCGCCGCCGCGAATGATTCGTGACCGGCGAGGAAACAGAAGCACTGCGTCTCCTCGCGCAGCAGCATCGCCGCCAGATTGCCGTGGCCCACGCCCACTTCGCGCTGCGCCGCCACGCTGCCGGGAATGCAGAACGCCTGCAGGCCAATACCGATGGCTTCGGCGGCGTCCGCCGCCACCTTGCAGCCTTTCTTGAGCGCGATGGCCGCGCCCAGCGTATACGCCCAAACGGCGTTGTCGAACGCGATGGGCTGCACGCTTTTGACGATGGCCGATACGTCGATGCCGTGCTGTTTGCAGAAGGCGTCCGCCTGCTCCAGATTCTCAAAACCGTATTGTTTCATGCAGGCCTCGATGCCTGCGATGCGTCTGTTGTAACCTTCGAATGTCACCATGATAAGACCTCCTATTTGGCGCGCGGATCGATATACTTCGCCGCGCCGTCGAACTGCCCGTAAGTGCCGGTATTCTTGGCAAGCGCCGCCGCCGGGTCAGCACCCTTGCGGATGGCTTCCATCATCTTGCCCAGATTGACGAATTTGTAGCCGACGACCTCGTCGCCCTCGTCCAGCGCGAGCTCGAGCACATAGCCTTCGGCCATCTCAAGATAACGCACGCCCTTGGCCTGTGTGCCATACATCGTGCCGACCTGGGAACGGAGCCCCTTGCCGAGGTCTTCAAGCCCTGCGCCGATGGGCAGGCCGCATTCGGAAAACGCCGTCTGCGTACGGCCGTAAACGATCTGCAAAAACAACTCGCGCATGGCGGTGTTTATCGCGTCGCACACGAGATCGGTATTGAGCGCTTCGAGCAGCGTTTTGCCGGAGAGTATCTCCGCGGCCATCGCGGCACTGTGTGTCATGCCGCTGCAGCCAAGCGTTTCGATAAGCGCCTCTTCGATAATGCCTTCCTTGACGTTGAGCGTCAATTTGCACGCGCCCTGCTGCGGGGCGCACCAGCCCACACCGTGAGTGAGGCCGGAAATATCGGTGATCTGTTTGGCCTTTACCCAACGGCCTTCTTCGGGAATGGGCGCCGGGCCATGCTTGGGGCCTTTGGCCACATATACCATTTCGTCCACTTCTCTGGAACACTGCATGAAAAAAACCTCCTGTAAAAAGAATAGAAACTTTGGATTGTCCTTAAAAACCAGGATAATTAGTTTACATTATAACAGTAAAACAGAAAGAAGCCAACACTTTTCATGTTCGCCAAACCGGAACAGCGACAAGCATGCAAATCTATTATTATACGCAAAAACGGCAAAAAATATACACACAAGCCTGTTTTTCTTGTGCGGTATCGGCAAATTAACCCCGGCTTCAAAGCGCGGAGCGACAATGTTTGTGGCTGCCCGCTTCTATAATGGAGAATACCAAACAGCTGGACGGGAGTTGATCATACCCATGCAATCCGTTGTGTTACAGACACACAGTTACCGGCAGGCCGCCCCTGCCGTATCCCATCAGACCACCCTGTTAAAGCGAATACTGTTGCTGCTGCTGTATATGGCCGCGGCTTTTCTGCTGGCGCGTGTGCGTATTCTGCCTCAGATTTCCCCATTTGGGCCGGCTTTTATCGCCGCGTGTTATCTGTGCAGCCGGTATGAATTGCTGGCGGCGACAGCGGGTGTGTGCCTCGGGGCGCTGCTGGTGCCGCAGGACGCGCTCTATATTGTGACGGTATCGCTGCTGGTGTGCGGCGCGCTGCTGGCCGTGGGACGAAGCCGGCGCTGGGTCGCGGTAATGACCGCCGCCTGCGGCTACGCCGTGGGCGCCATCGTGTTCAAGGCGCAGGATCTGCAGACATTTATGACCGCGGTGCTTGAGTGCCTGATGGCGCTGGTGATGATATATGTGCTGGGAACGCTGATTCAGATTGCGCAGGGCGGCAGAAAACGCACGCTGTTCACGCCGGAGGAGACAATCTGCCTGTCTCTGGGGGCGCTGATTGTGATATGCACGTTCGGGCCGCTCAACGTGATGGGGGTTTACGTCGCCGATGTGATTGCCATGCTGCTGGTGCTGTTTGCCGCCTACACGGGCGGCGCGGCGCTGGGCGCGGGCGTCGGGCTGGTGGCGGGCGTGGCGCTGTGCCTTGGCATTGCGGCCGATCTGTCGCTTGTGGCGCTGCTCGGCATGGCGGGGCTGGCGGCGGGCACCCTGCGGCGGCTTAAAAAAGCGGGGGCGGCGCTGGGGTTTCTGCTGACCGTTCTGATGGTGGTGCTCGCGATGACGGAGATGCCCATGTGGCATCTGCTGCTGATCGAGGCGGCCGCGGCGTCGCTGCTGTTCGCAGTGCTGCCCAAAAAGCTGTTTGCGTTCGCCGGGAGGTTTGTCAACGAGAAAACACGGCGGGAATTTGAGCACAGCATGCATGCCCGCCGCTTCAAGGAGCTGACGGTGGGGCGGCTGAAGGAAGTGTCACAGGTTTTTTTGCAGACGGGCGATCTGTTTGCCCGCGACGCGGAAGAGAAGATACATGACGGCGCGGATATATCCGGCGTGCTGTCGCTGGTGGCGGAAAACACCTGCAGGGACTGCGTTTTCAAAAAAAGCTGCTGGGACAAGGACTTCCTCAACACATACAACGTGCTGAGCCGTCTGCTGACCGCGTTTGAGAAAAACGGCCGGGTTGATGAGAATGCCTTGGACCCCGCTTTTATCAAGAAATGCTACAATGTGAAGGGCATACTTGCCTCGGCGGAGAGCGTATTCGGCGCCTATCTGGTGAGCCTGAAGTGGCAGAAGAAAATCGACGAATCACGCGTGATCACGGGACGGCAGCTAAAAGGCGTGGCCAAGGTGGTATCCGATATCGGACGGGAAATGGACACCGGCTTTAGGTTTCTGGAAAATATGGAGGAACGCATTGCTATGGCGCTGGACGCGGCAAACATCCAAGCCCGCGAGGTATGCGCCGAGAACGTGTCCGGACGGATGGCGGTGGGGCTTAAGCTGAGGAGCTGCGGCGGGACGGCGGACTGCAGCCGCGGCATGGAGCAACTGCTGTCCGGCGTGTGCGGCGTGCGCATGCAGAGCACGCCTGGTCCGGCGTGCAGCACCGGCACTTACTGTACGCTGCGCTTTGAGCAGGCGCAAAAGTTCGGCGTGCAGACGGGCGTCGCTTCTGCGGCCAAGGAGGCGGTGTCGGGAGACAGCCATGCGTGGGGGGGGCTTAAGGACGGCCGGTATATGCTGGTGCTCTGCGACGGTATGGGCAGCGGAGAAAACGCGCGGCGCGAGAGCGCTGCCGCCGTGTCGCTCGTGGAGAACTTTTATCAGGCCGGGTTTGACGACGCGATCATATTCGACACGATCAACCGCCTGCTGATACTCAAGAGCAACGAAGATATGTTCACGACGGTGGATCTATGCGTGCTGGATCTGAGGACAG
>CAZNVX010000167.1:0-6757 GCA_964576225.1 uncultured Christensenellaceae bacterium | reverse complement strand
AAGACGTGATGAACGAACTGGCCGCAGCTATCGGCAGAAAATACGGCTTATTCGATTACGTGGGCGCTCCCGATGCCGAAAACATCATCATCATGATGGGCAGCGGCGCAGAGGCCACGGAAGAAGCCATCAACTACTTAAATGCCAGGGGCGAGAAGCTGGGCATGATCAAAGTGCGCCTGTTCCGTCCGTTCAGCGCCAAGCATTTCCTTTCCGTGCTGCCCAAGAGTGTGAAAAAGATCTGCGTGCTCGACCGCACCAAGGAGCCGGGCGCCGCAGGCGAACCGCTCTATCAGGATGTCATCACGGTGCTGGCCGAAGCAGGCCGCGGCGATATCAAGGTGATCGGCGGGCGTTACGGTCTGTCCTCCAAGGAATACACGCCGTCCATGGCCAAGGCAGTGTTCGTCAACCTTGCCGGCGAAATGAAGAACCATTTCACTGTGGGCATCAACGACGACGTGACGCACCTCTCCCTCGACTATTCCGACAAGATAGACGCCGCACCCGAGGGGACTTACCGCTGCAAGTTCTACGGTCTGGGCAGTGACGGCACCGTGGGCGCCAACAAGAATTCCATCAAAATCATCGGCGATCATACGGACATGTACGCTCAGGGCTTCTTCTACTACGACTCCAAGAAATCGGGCGGCCTGACCGTGTCGCACCTGCGCTTCGGTAAAAGCCCGATCCAGTCCACGTATCTGATCGACGTGGCCGACCTGATTGCCTGCCATAACCCGTCTTACATCACGCGTTACGACATGCTGGCAGACGCGAAGGAAGGCGGCATTTTCCTGCTTTGCTCGCCCTGGTCGGCTGAGGAGATGGAAAAGGAGCTCCCTGCCTGCGTTAAAAACACCATCGCCTGCAAAAAGCTCAAATTCTATAACGTTGACGCCATCAAGATCGCGGGCGAAGCCGGTATGGGCGGCCGTATCAACACGGTCATGCAGGCCGCGTTCTTCAAGGTGGCCGGCATCATCCCCGAAGCCGAGGCGATCGACTACATGAAACAGGCCGTCAAGAAGACATACGGCAGCAAGGGCGACAAGATCGTGGGCATGAACAATACGGCCATCGACATGGGCGCGGAGGGCATCGTGGAGATCAAATATCCCGCGTCCTGGGCGGACACCACCGAAGGTGCGCCGTATGCGCAGGCCCCGTCAGAAGCGGACGATTTCTTTGTCAAGACGCTTTATCCCATTATCGAGCAGAAGGGCGACGAGCTGCCGGTGTCCGCATTCGACCCGCGCGGTTTCTTCCCCACAGGCACCACGAAATATGAAAAGCGCGGCATTGCCGTCAATGTGCCAAGATGGCTGCCGGACAACTGCATCATGTGCAACCAGTGTTCGTATGTCTGCCCGCACGCCGTCATCCGCCCGTTCCTCGCCAAGGAAGAGGATTTAAAGGATGCACCCGAAGCGTTCGTCACCAAGGACGCCCGCGGCAAGGAAATTGCGGGGTATAAATACCGCATGCAGATATCTCCGCTGGACTGCACAGGCTGCGGCAACTGCGCCGACATCTGCCCCGCGAAGCAAAAAGCACTGGTGATGACCCCTCTTGCCGAGGAAGTCGACGTTCAGCACGCCAACTGGGAGTTTGCCGAGAAGCTGCCGCGCCCTGCTGTGGACATCAGCAAGGCCAACGTGATCGGTTCCCAGTTTGCGCAGCCGCTGTTCGAGTTCTCGGGCGCATGCGCAGGCTGCGGCGAAACGCCTTATCTGAAGCTGGTCACCCAGCTGTTCGGCGACCGCATGATCATTGCCAACGCCACAGGCTGTTCATCGATATACAGCGGCAATACGCCCACATGCCCCTACACCAAGAACGAACAGGGTCGCGGGCCGGCATGGGCCAACTCGCTGTTTGAGGACAACGCCGAGTTCGGATTCGGCATGAATTTAGGAATGGTGCAGCGCCGCAGCCGCCTCAAGGATACTGTCAGGGAGGCGCTTGAGATCGTCTCGGGTGACCTTAAGGACAAGCTGGCCGATTGGCTCGAGAACGCAAACAAGGGCGAAAAGTCCAAGGAATGCGCCGCCGCGCTGATGGCCGTGCTTCCGGATGCTGCTGCCAAAGCAACGGGTAAGGAAAAAGAGCTGCTCTCCGAGATACTGGAGAATGAGGACCTGCTGATCAAGAAGTCCATCTGGATCATCGGCGGTGACGGCTGGGCCTATGATATCGGATACGGCGGTCTCGATCACGTCATCGCGATGGGCGAGGATGTCAACATACTCGTGCTGGATACCGAGGTATACTCCAACACGGGCGGCCAGGCCAGCAAATCCACCCCCACCGGTTCGGTGGCCAAGTTCGCGGCGGCCGGCAAACGCACCAAGAAGAAAGACCTCGGCGCCATCGCCATGACATACGGCTATGTGTATGTCGCGCAGGTCTGCATGGGTTCCAACCACAGTCAGCTTTTAAAGACGCTGCATGAAGCCGAAAGCTACGATGGCCCGTCGCTGATCATCGCCTACGCGCCCTGCATCAACCACGGCATCAACATGGGCAAAACGCAGGCGCAAATGAAGCTGGCGGTGGATACAGGTTACTGGCATCTTTACCGCTACAATCCGGTGCTCAAGGAAGAAGGTAAAAACCCGTTCTCGCTGGACAGCAAGGAACCGACCGGCAGCTATCAGGACTTTATCCGCAGCGAGATCCGCTACAAGTCGCTGCAAAAGCAGTTCCCTGAAACCGCCGAAAAGCTGTTCGAGCTGGCCGAACAGGAAGCCAAAGAGCGTTACGATTATTACAAGAGGCTGGCGGATAATTAAAACCGGACATCACTTCAAAAGAGCTTTCCCTTACAGGAGAGCTCTTTTTGTGTAAAAGAATCGGGGCGCCGCCGTTAAGCGATGCCCCATTCTTTCGTTCTCCCTCATTTTCATATATTGTTTGTGTGTTGTGAAGCTTATTAATCCACCATAATCGTGCCGCCGTTGATATGAATGGTCTGTCCGGTTATAAATCCGGCCTCGTCGCAGCACAGGTACAGTATCAGCGCGGCAATTTCCCCGGGTGCGCACAGCCTGTGCACCGGCACCCGTCTGATGATCTCCTCAACGCCCTTTTGTCCGTGTCCGGCCGCCATCGCGGTGTCCACGGCATGCGGCGCCACGGCGTTTACCGTGATGTTCTTATCCGCCACATCCGAGGCCAGCCTTTTGGTCAGCACATGCACGCCCGCTTTGGATACCGCGTAGTCGATGCCCACATGGTGCCCGCCATCCTTGCCGGTGATAGAGCCCAAATTGACAATGCGGCCGCCGCCCTGCGGGATCATAACTTTGAGCACGTGGCGCGACACCAGCCACATCGATTTCAAATTGATGTCAAGGCACCTGTCCCAAGCGGCTTCCTCCAGTTCAAATATATCCGCCCGGTTGGCAATACCTGCGTTGTTGATCAGGCAATCGATACGGCCGAACGCGGCCGCCGCTTTCTGCGCCATGCATTGTATGCTCGCCTCGTCTGTGACATCGGTTCTCATCGCCAATGCGTCAGCGCCGAGCTCCCGCGCCTCCTGCGCCGTTTTCTCCGCCGCGTCATCGCAGATATCCGCGATCACCACGTTCGCGCCTGCCTGCGCAAAAGCGAGTGTCACCGCCCGGCCGATGCCGCAAGCACCGCCTGTGATAACCGCTGTTCTGCCCGAAAAATCAAAACTTAACATACTATCCCCCTACAAACCGGCATACCCGCGCTCCTTCAAGAATGCATCCACTTCATCCTTCGGCACCGAATTCCGCGCGCCCACACGCGTGGATTTCAAAAAACCACAGGCGTTGGCAATCACGCCGCACCGCTGATAGTCATAGCCTTGCAGATAACCGTATATGAATCCGCCCTGAAACGCGTCGCCCGCCCCCGTTGTGTCGATGATGGACAGACCCGAAAAGCCCGGCACCACCATGCTTTTCACGCCGCCGTCTTCACGGTACGCAATAATGCAGCCCTTTTCTCCAATGGTGACGATCACCACCTGCGGCCCCATATCCAGCATCTCACGCGCCGCCTGCTCGTAATCGCAATGGCCGCAGAAATCATGCACCGCGTTCTTGCACGCCTTGAGTATCGTCGTCAGCGAGATCAGCTCTCTGAGAGACTCGGGCGTGGCATAGCGGGATTCATATGCATAAACGGGCGCCACGTCCAGATCAAAAGACACCGCCGTGCCCGCGTTTTGGGCAATACGTGCGGCTTCAATCATGCCGTCTATCGGCATCTGCAGCAGCTCCAGATGGATCAGACGCGCGCCTTCAAAGTATTCCCTGTTTGCATGGACATGTGCGGAGGATATAAAACCGGCCTCGCCCATAGGAATGATCACATGGCAGCGCTCACCCGTCTTGTTGTTCACGCTGATCCACGCCTTGGAGGTGCGTTCACCCGGGGCCACGATATAATGCGAGATATCGATGCCGTCGTCCGCCAATTCCCGCACGGCGCCCTGACCAGCCGGGTCGTCGCCCGCCACACCGAACCAGCCGGCTTTAAGGCCCAGCTTGTTTACCTGAGAAATACAGTCCATCGCCACCCCGGCTGCACACGGCGGGTAATACGACGTCGCGTTGATCTTCTCTTCAGCCTCGGCAAATTTGGGTACAAACGCCACCTCATCCAGGTTGCATGCGCCGAGCGCAATCGCGTCCAGCTTCTTGTCCATGCCTATTCTCCTTTATCTTTGAGTTTGTTTTGAACCTCTTCCACCACTTTGTGCAGTGACGGTATCGGCGGGCAGCCGGTCATGCAGTATGCCCGCTTCCCGAGCCCGTAACGCAGGTTGTCCGCGCTTTCGAGCGCGCAGTCTCCCACGATCACCACGTCCCCCTCTATCTCGTCGAGGTCGGGTATGTGCGGCTTGATACCCACAATCAGCGTTGTGATGCCGCCATAGTTCTTGATGCCAAGCTCATCAAGGTTATCAAGCAGCATGCGCGCCCGCCCGTAACAGTGCACGCACGGCCCGCCTTTGATCACCGTGACGCCCGGATGCAGGCCGCCCAGCCGGATATCGGGCAGCTTGAACTTCTTCATACAGTTCTGTATGCGCTCACCCACCACGGTGATGCGCTCCAAGTCCATGTTGCCAAGCCCCTGAGACTGTCCCAAACGGTTGGTTTCCACTTCATCCGCCGGCAGTCCCATCAGCTCGCAGCACACTGAGTCCAGCGCTATTGTATCCCGGCTGGCTGCAATGATATTCATCTCCACCGGCTGCCCCGTACGCGGGCCGGTGCCCTCCATGCCGATAAGCCCGTCCATGATCGTCAGATGTGTTTTGACCACCTTGTGCAGGTCAATCAGCTTTTGGTTGATATCGTCCTTGTGAAACTGGATCTTGTATTGATCCGGCAGTATGCCATGATAATTCTTTACACCCAGCGTCACCGTCGTTTCAAAGTGCATCTTGAGCGCCGGTATGTTGATAACCACATCGGATTCAAGCATGGCGGAAGCGATCTCCGCCTTTTTGAGCACAATGCCGCCCGGAATCGTCACCTTGGTCCACGGTTCAAAATCAAAATCGCGAATGTCGGCAGCCGTGCCTTCCACCGCCTGCTGCATGCCCCACGCATCCATCAGCCCCTTGTTGTCCCACCGACCCGTGCCGATGATGTTTTTGCAGGAATATGACGAGCTGTCGCCCACACCCACGCTGGCTGCCCCCGCTTCAAAACAAAGCCGGATAACCGCGTTGACCACACGCGGGTCCGTCGTGGCGGGCGGCGGATACGGATACGCCAGATTCGGCTTTAATATCACGCGGTCGCCCTTTTTCACGAATTCGCCCATGCCGCCCAGCAGATCCACCGCATGCTTGACAGCATCATAGATCGATGTTTTCTTTTTCACCAGTGAGACAATGCTTTTCTCGCCCATTGCTTCCTCTTTCTTTGTTTTTAAACTATTGATAATTGCCGAAACGCCGGCCCCAGTTTTCACTCACCATTTCAGCGATCGGCACGATGATCTTTTCCGGGTCGCAGCCCAGCACATCCCGCATCAGCTCGCAGAGCTGCTTTGTCAGCTCCCGCTTTTTGTCAAGACCGAAGCTGCCGATATACCGGACATCCAACACAGCCGCATCCGGCGCGCTGTCTCCGGCCCGAAAGAAACCGTCCGCACTGGTAAATGTGATCACCAGGCCTTTTTCTTCCTTATCCAGCACCGTGTCCATCACATGCGCAATGCCCGTTTTAAGCGCCAGCTGTTGGTCTTGGCTGCATTTCTTTTCCGTCACGACATTCACATACGGCATAATTTCCCTCCTAAACTTCTATTGTGGAGCCGATCCGGCCGTCAAAGGCGCGGAGCAGCGCACGTGCCTTGTCCATGCTCATGCCGGGCGCATCGCCCATCGGATAATCCATGCCCAGCGCCTGATACTTGGGCAGGCCCAGGCAATGATAAGGCAGCAGATGCACCATGCCTGCCCCGCCCTCTGCTGTCACGAAATCCGCAATGGCCGCCAACTCCTCATAGGTATCGTTAAAGCCGGGTATCACGGGTATGCGCACGATGAGCTGCCGCCCCAGAGATACGGCGATTCTGTAATTCTCACGTATCAGGTCACAGCCGACGCTTGTAAAAAACTTGTGCTTTTCATCGTCGACATGCTTGATATCAAATAAAAATATGTCTGTGTGCACCGCCACCGCCGCGAAGCCCTGTGGCTTTGCATGCCCGCATGTCTCGATCGCCGTGCCCACACCGCACGCCCGGCATTTTTGCA
>CAZNVX010000166.1:0-6775 GCA_964576225.1 uncultured Christensenellaceae bacterium | reverse complement strand
CAGTGCCCATCAGATAGTCAAAGCCCAACGACACTGCCGTTTTGGCACCCGCCATGCACTCCTCCTCCGAGTAGGACACCACCTCCAAAAATGTGGTCTTGCCCGCCTGTTTCATGGCTTCAATCACCTTTTTCATGCCGCTCAGCTCAAGCCCCACATCTTTGAAGCCCCAGAATTCCACGGGCAAATCCTGACAGGACCGGAACACCTCCAGAGCGTTTGGCACTGTCTGATCGTTATGCGTCAGCATAATAATAATTTTTGACTCCATTGTCATGCTCTCCTGTGAATTAAAATTGTCATAGCAAGAGGCTCTCACCCCAGATACGCCTGCGCAATCCTTTCGTTTGCCTGAATATGCTCCGAGGTGCCCTCATAAGTAACGTTGCCTGTCTCCAGCACGTAGCAATAGCTGGCAATCTGCATCGCCATCACGGCATTCTGCTCCACCAGCATGATGGTCTGGCCGTTTTTCGCAATCTCCGTGATGGTGTTGAATATCTCCGCCACCAGCTTGGGCGCGATACCCATCGATGGCTCATCGAGCAGCAGCACATCGCCGCCCGTCACCAGTGCGCGCCCGATGGCCAGCATCTGCTGTTCGCCGCCGGATAGCGTGCCACCCGCCTGATTCATCCTCTCCCTTAAGCGGGGAAACAGCTCAAATACATACTGCCGTCGCTCGTGAAACAGCGCCTTGTTTCCTTTTTCATAGAGATAGGCCGCCACCCGCAGGTTCTCCCCCACGGTCAGATCGGGAAATATGTGCCGCCCCTCAGGCACATGCACCACACCCAGCGCCGTTATTCTGTTTGTGGGCATGTTTACAAGGCTTTTTCCGTTAAACTGTATCGTGCCGCTTTTTACGGGCAGAACGCCCGTCAGTGCGTTCAGCGTCGTCGTTTTGCCTGCACCATTTGCGCCCAGCATGGCAACCACCTCGCCCTTGTGTACCGCAAAGGAAATGCCTTTGAGCGCCGCGATTTTGCCGTATGACACATGCAGGTTTTCCACCTGCAGTATGGGTTCTCCCACGCGTTGTTTGTCACTCATACGCTAGTTCGCCTTTCCTAAATATGCTTCCAGCACCGCCGGGTCTGATTTCACCTGCTCCGGCCTGCCCATTGCAAGCTTTTTACCGAAGTTGATAACGAGTATCTCCTCGCATATCCCCATGACCAGACGCATCTGGTGTTCCACCACCAATATCGTCAGGTTGTAATGGTCGCGAATGCCGACGATCAGCTTGTTCAGGTCGTCTATTTCCGCCGGGTTCATGCCGGCTGCCGGTTCGTCCAGCAGCACAACCTCCGGCTTGCAGCACAGCGCCCGCGCGATTTCCACACGCCGCTGCGCCCCATACGACAGCGCTCCCGCCTTTTGCTGCGCCATGTGCTTAAGATTGAGAAAGCTGAGTATCTCCATGGACTCCTTTTCCACACGGTCTTCTTCGTTTTTGTACCGGCGGGTAGACAGCAGCGCGTCAAACAAGCCGTACCTGATGTGGCTGTAATGAGCGATCTTTAAATTATCCAATACCGTCTGTTCATCAAAAAGCCGAATGTTCTGAAATGTCCGGGCGATGCCGCCGCCGGTTATCATATGGGGCGTCAGCTTGTTGAGCAGCCTGCCGCCAAAATAAACCTGACCCGCAGTGGGCATATACATGCCGGTAATCACGTTGAACACCGTGGTCTTGCCTGCGCCATTCGGCCCGATAATGCCCAATATGCGCCCTTTCTCCACATCAAAGCTGATGTCGTCTATTGCCCTGATGCCGCCAAAGTGCATGCTCACGTTTTTCAGGGAGAGTATCGCATCACTCATGGCTGTTATCCCCCTTCTTTGTTTTTCCGGTGCTCAGCTTTGTTTTCACCCAGCCGATCAAATCACCGAGCTCCATGTAGCCAAACAGCCCCTTGGGACGGATGATCATGATAAGACACAGCAGGCCGCCGCCAACCACCCATCTCCATGTGCCAAGATCTTTCAAAAGCTGCACCAGCACCTGCCACACGGCCGAACCGAATATCGAGCCGGTGATGCTGCCCATACCGCCAAGATATACCATCACAAGGCCGTCCACAATGTTGGTAAAGCCGTAAGCGGAGGGGCTGGTGTATCCCAGCAGATGCCCGACCAGCGCACCGGCAATGCCGATGAGGAAGGCGGACACCGCAAACGCGATTGTTTTGTTGCGGCGCACATCCACCGAAACCAGCATGGAGGCCACCTGGTCCTGACGGATTGCTTTGAGGCTGCGCCCGTATTTTGAATGGATAAACCGGCTGACGATGAATATCGCGAGCAGCAAACAGCCGAAAACCCAATATATGTTGGTGTGTTTGGGGATGTTGTTGAGGCCCTTGGACGCACCCACAACCTCCAAATTCTGCAGTATGCTCTGCACGATCAGCGTAAACCCGAGCGTGATAATCGCCAGATAGTCGCCCCGGGTTTTAAACGACGGTATGGCGACCAGTATACCCAGCAGCATAGCGGTCACGCCGCCCGCCAGTATGGCGACCGGGAACATCCATTCGGCGGCGAAAAAGAACTTGGTGCACACCGCCGCCGAATAAGCGCCCACTGCCATAAAGCCTGCATGGGCCAGTGAAAACACGCCCATGTAACCGTTAACCAGGTTGATGCCCAGAACGACAATTGAATAGATACCAATGTATTGAAGCACCAGCAGCGTGGAGGTGGACAGAATGCCCAGTTCCTTAAACAGCACCAGCAGCACAGCGATCATCACAGCGGCCAGCAGCTTCCACAATATACGCTTTTTGAAATGGCTCTGATTGTTTGTCATCTTTCCGCCACCTTATATTTTTTCGTTGGCTTTCTTGCCCAGCAGCCCGGTCGGTTTTATTAGCAGCACCAGTATAAGCACCGCAAACGCAACGATATCCTTATAACTGGAAACGGGCAGCACGATGGGCGCCAATATGCTGATGGCGCCAATGATAAACCCGCCCAGTACCGCGCCGCGGATGCTGCCGATGCCGCCCAGCACTGCCGCGATAAACGACCACCAGATGATCTGCTCTCCCACGTTATAGGCGAATATGCTGTAGGCCGTGCCATACAAACTGCCCGCTATGGTCGCCAGCACGGCGCCAAAAACAAACGATGCGCTGATAACGCGGCTGGTGGCAATGCCCATAAACCCGGCCGCCACCGTGTCCTGCGAGACAGCGCGCATCGCTGTGCCCAGCCTTGTTTTTTTTACAATGATATTCAAAATGACCATGGTCGCAATAGCGATCAAAATGATCATGATTTTAAACAAAGGAAGTGAAACGCCCAGAAACTCAAACTTGATATCCGGTATCAGCTTGGGCATCCTCAGCGCCTTGGAACCCGCAATGTTCAGTATCAGATATTGCAGCACCATGCCCACGCCCACCGATGAGACGACGACGGTAACCTTCGGGGCGTTTTTCAATGGACGGTAGGCCACCCGCTCCATCAGCAGCGCCACCAGCGCAGTCGCGACGCTGGCTGCAGCGAGCGATATCACGTACACCAGCCATGTGCTTTCCATCACCCCAAAGAGCAGTGTGCTCACAAAAAACAGAACGTACATGGACACGCCAAAAACACTGCCGTGGGCGAAGTTGACAAGGCCGGCGATGCCGTAAACCATGGTAAAGGAAATGGCGGTCAGGGCGTATATGCTGCCCAGCTGCAGGAAGTTGATTAATTGCTGAATGAATATACTCACAATAATTCCCCCGTTTCAAACGGCATGGCAGCTGCCGGAAGTTGCCTCCCGGCAGCCTGTCATGCCATCAGTGTTTACAGCCGGTGTTACGGCTTTATTGTATCGAGGTACTTGAACTGGCCGTCTGAAATCTGGATGATCACAGCAGATTTTGTGGGATCGCCGTTGTCGTTGTCAAACGTCATCGTGCCTGTAACGCCTTCATAGGTCTTGATGCTCATCAAGCCGTCACGGATGGCCGTTCTGTCAAGAGACTGCGCATTCTCTATGGCCAGCTTGAGCAGATACACGGCGTCGTAGTTGAGCGCCACGATGTCGTTCGGGTCGGAACCGGTCCCGTAGCGGGTGTGGTAGTTGTCGATAAACTTCAGCGCCACGTCAGATGCGACATCCTTGTGATAGTGGCCAACCCACAGCGCGCCATCCAGCAGGTTCTCGGTATCCCATTCCAGCAGCGAGGTGTCTCCCCAGGTGTCGGAGCCCATAAACTTGCCCGTATAGCCCATGTCGCGCGCCTGTGTGGTTTGGGTGATGATCTCTTCATAAAAATTGGGGAGCAGCAGTATGTCGGGCTGAGCCGAGGCAATTTTAGTCATTTGGGACGTAAAGTCCGTCTCGCCCGTCTTGCCGTTATAGCTTAGGTATTCCACCACGGTACCGCCCAAATCTTCATAGCTCTTTTTGAACTGTGTGGCAATACCTTCGTTGTAGGGGTTGGACATGTCGTAGAGTATGGCCGCCGTTTTGGCGTTTTCGAAATCAAAAGCATACTTGGCAAGTATCGCGCCCTGAAAGTCGTCCGTGAAGCAGGCGCGGAAATACCATTCGGAGCTGGTCAGATCCACCAATGTGGACCAGGGAGAAATCGCCGGCAGACCTTGTTCGGTCACAATCGCCTGTGTGGCCATACACATATCCGAATCGTTTGGCCCGATCATCGCCACAATGTCCGCATTGTCCGCGAATTGCTGGGCGTTTACAGCCGCTTCATCGGTATTAAAGCCGTTGTCAAGCGCCTTGTAGGCCAGCCCGTACGTTTCGCCGTTCACAGTGATGCCGCCGGCCGCATTGATTTCGTCAACCGCCATATCGATGCCTTGGACGGAAGATTCACCAATAATGGGGTTGGCGCCTGTCAGCTCATAATTAAGGCCAAAATAGATGGTTTTTGCGAACTCACCCGCTGCCGCGTCCGTTTCAGCCGTCGGCGCTTGCGGCTCAGAACCCGCATCCGCCGGCTCGCCGCCCGCCGTCTCCGCTGGCGCAACCTGCCCGCCGCAACCTGCAAAAACCGTCAACGCAAACATGATGCAGAGTACAACCACAATGATCTTTTTCATGTACATTCCTCCTTTTTAATGGTTTGAATTTGCGGCTTAACACGGATAAACTGAAATATTTTGAAATGTTTTTGTATATTTTGATAAATCGCCGCTGGTATTAATATACACATCGCATACTGTTATGTCAATATTGTATTCGGCGATTTTTGTTGATATTTCAGATATTATTTGCTTATTTTTTTTATCTGCGTGCACTCTGCGTTGCTCTATATTGACATGATTGTCGCAATCGTGATATCATTTATCTCGGGTCATGCATTTTTCATTTCGGTTCATTTCGTTTCATTTTATATCATGTTGTTTCGAACTGCGTGACCTGAAACCCATATGATATGGATACGATAATATGTATGATGTTGTGATTATTGGTGCAGGCGTCAGCGGAGCCGCCTTATCCAGAGAGCTTGCCAGGTATGCGCTCAACATTGCGGTGCTCGAAAAGAGCTGCGACGTCTGCGCGGGTGCCAGCCGGAGCAATTCGGCCACCGTCCATTCGGGCCACGACGCAGCCTTCGGCAGCCGCAAGGCCACATATAACGTGTTGGGCAACACGATGTTTGACAAATTGTGCGCGGAACTGACCGTACCTTTTATGCGCAACGGGATGATCATCTTTGCCGCCAGCGAAGCGGACATGGCCGAGGTGCACCGGCTCAAAGAAAATGCCGATAAGAACGGCGTGCCCGGTGTGCGCGTGCTGAACCGTGACGCCTTGGTGTATCTTGAAGGCCACTTTGGCGAACAGGTCGTCGGCGGGCTGCACGCCCCCACCAGCGCACAGGTGTGCCCCTACTCTCTGGTCATTGCGATGTGTGAAAACGCGGCGGAGAACGGCGTGTCATTTTTCCTGAATACAGAGGCACAGCACATTCAAAAGACAGCGGAAGGGTTTCTCATCAATACGCCGCAGGGCGGGTTTCAAACGCGATTTCTATTCAACTGCGCCGGCACCCATGCCGACGACATCAACAATATGGTCAGCCGGCACCGCTTTTGCATCATTCCGCGCAAGGGTGAACACCTCATATTGGACAAAAAGCTGGCGCCATATGTACGCGCCACTGTCAGCCAGGCGCCGTTTACGCTGCCCACCGGCGGCCATACCAAGGGCATGGGTATTATGCCATCGCCCGACGGCACTGTGATACTGGGCTGTGATTCACGAGACGTGACGGATAAGGACGACGCTTCCACCACCGCCCAGGGCACCGGCGAGATCATCCGTTTCTTTGAAGCAAACTGGCGTCATCTGCCCATCAGCCGCGCCGTACCCTTTTTCCCGAAGCATATGATCATCAGCGCTTTTGCGGGTCTGCGTCCTCATCCGGATACAGATGATTTTATTATCGGTGAAGCGGCGGACGCACCCGGCTTCTTTAATATGGCCGGCATAGAATCGCCCGGGCTTACCGCAGCGCCCGCTATTGCACAAGCGCTGGCGCATGATTTTGCGGCCAAATACGAAGTTCCAGAAAATCCGGGGTTCAATCCGCAGCGGCACCGGCCCAAACCCTTCCGAGACATGTCCACAAAGGAACGCGAGCGCGCCATTGCAGAGAATCCTGATTATGGCAGGATTGTATGTCGATGCGAGCAGATTACACGCGCGGAAATACTGCAGGCCATTCATTCCCCCATAGGTGCGCAGACGGTCAGCGCTGTCAAAATGCGGACGCGGGCAGGTATGGGAAGGTGTCAGGGC
>CAZNVX010000165.1:0-6817 GCA_964576225.1 uncultured Christensenellaceae bacterium | reverse complement strand
CTATAAGGAAAAGAAAGTGCTGAAGGAGGCAAGATAATGGGAAACGTGGGTTTTGTGGGCCTGGGCATTATGGGCAAACCAATGGCAAAGAATCTGCTCAAAGCGGGTTACAGCCTGATCGTGTACGACATAGTCAAAGCGGCTGTTGACGAAGTGGTGGAAGCCGGTGCCAGACCCGGCGTATCCGCTGCGCAAGTGGCGTCCGACTGCGATGTCGTGATTACGATGTTGCCCAACTCACCGCATGTCAAAAGCGCTATACTTGGGCCGGGGGGCGTGCTGGAAGGGGCGAAACCTGGAACGATTATTGTGGATATGAGTTCGATTGCGCCGCTGGTCTCTCAGGAAGTGGCGGCTGAGTGTGCCAAAAAGGATGTGATAATGATTGACGCGCCGGTCTCCGGCGGAGAACCCAAAGCCATTGACGGAACGCTTGCGATTATGGTGGGCGGACAGGCTGAAATTTTTGAAAAGGTCAAAGATATGCTTCTTGTCATGGGTGCCAGTGCTGTGCTGGTCGGTGATATCGGCAGCGGTAATACATGCAAGCTGGCAAACCAGATTATCGTGGCATTAAACATTGCTGCGATGAGTGAAGCCATGGTTCTTGCCAAGAAATGCAATGTCGACCCCGAAAAAGTATTTGAGGCGATTAAAGGCGGTTTGGCCGGCAGCACAGTGCTCAATGCCAAAATGCCGCTGGCATTGGCAGGTAACTTTAAACCGGGGTTTCGCATTGAGCTGCATATCAAGGACCTTCAGAATGCAATAGATACCGCCCATAATGTCGGTGTGCCGATTCCGCTGACCGCGTCAATCATGGAAATCATGCAGGCGCTCAAGGCGGATGGGCATGCCGGCGACGATCATGGCGGTGTGATTCAGTTTTATGAACAGATGGCCAAGGTTGAAGTCAGAAACGAATGATCGAGGTGCTTTAATGAGGTATATTGATATCACAGTGCCGCTGCGCAGCGGCATGGCGCACTATCCGGGTGATCCGCCTGTTGAGCTGACGTCCGTCTTGGATATGCGGACGGGTGCGGTGGCCAATGTCAAGCTTTACAGCTATGGTTCCCACTCCGGCACGCACTTTGACCCCCCGTTTCATCAGGTGATGACGGGAAAAAAGGCGGATGAGCTCCCGGCGGACTATTTTATCGGGCGCGCCAAGGTATTCGGTTTCATGTCCGGAAAGGATATTGACGCTGATGATATTGAGGGGCTGGATATACAGCGGGATGACATTGTCCTGTTCAAGACTCCCAACAGCCCGCTTATGCTGGAGCCGGTGTTCAATAAAGATTATGTCGGCGTTCTGCCGGCTGCTGCCGAATTGCTGGTTGAAAAGGGCGTGCGTGCGGTCGGGGTCGATTATTTGTCCATTGAGAAATTTGCCAGCCCCGTCAACAAGACCCACCATCTGTTGCTTGGCGCGGGCATACCCATCATTGAAGGGCTGTATCTTGCCGATGCGGAGCCAGGTGTATACAAAATGACGGCGATGTTCATGCTCGTGGAAGACAGCGACGGCGCGCCCATCCGCGCAATACTGGAGAAGATATAGCAACCCAAACCTCAAAAGGGTGGCCTATACGGAGGGCTGCTCTTTTTTGTTTGCCGTTTCGCGCGCCGATGGGACTAAGCAGGCATTGGCGCTGTTTTTTGCGGACCATTCCATCAGGTATTCCACCTGGTTTTCTCGCTTGGTTTCATCGGAAATGACAAATCCGCGGTTGAGCAGAAATTTGACAGCCGATTCATTATTCTTAAATACCCTGATATTAAGACACGACCGAACCGCCTTAGCCTGATTGAGCAAGCGGGTGCCGATGCCTGAATGCTGGGCGTCTGCGGCGACATTGAATGCTGTGATGGCGACATCATCGGCGATACAGATAAACCCGCGAACCTGACCGTCATCATAGACCTGCGTATCAGAGGCTGACAAACCATTCCTGAATGAATCGTAACGCTGGTGCCAGATAACGTCGTCCATAAAACTGTGGGCGGCAATGCTTGTGCGAAGCCAAATTTGCATGACGACACCGGTATCCTCATTTGTGAATGCCCGTATGCCGACCGACTGAGTCGGCGCTGGGTCCGGGTCTGATATTCCCGGCCTTCTGAATCGACTGACATCAAGAAAGCGATTGACCATATAGGCAACGAAAATTCCGAATACCGTTTCCGCGAGCCGGATTAAGCCATAAAAGAAGGGCGACACTTCATGCCGGGCGATCAGTATGATCAGATAAACAACAATGCTGATAGGAACGCTCGCCTGTAGCTTGAGCACGTTGCACAGATAGATGATAACAACCACACCCGCCGTAATCATAAGGACAAAAAGGAAATCAGGAATACTCCCACTGAGCAACAGGAACAGCACGCCCATCATTGAGCCGATAACGGTGCCAATCGTACGGTCTATGCCGGTCCGGACGGTGTTCTGCAGAGACGACTTCATGCAGATCGTTGCGGCCAGTGCGGCTTGAATGCCGTTGATGTCCTTGTCAAGACCCACGTAGCCGCTCTCAAGCCCGATTAATTGAAAAGTGAGCAGGCAAATACCCACCGCAACGGCTGTTTTAATATTTCGCATGCCGATCTTGTATCTGGGTTTCATACACTCTCCGCTTTGAGACAAGGGCTGATGGGGACAAATGATTCTATCTCTTATTGTACATCAAATCAAAAGAGTGTCAATATAGGGCATTCGTGTCGCTTTGCGACTCGTGCCTCCAACAAAACACATTTCTTTGCTCAGATAAATACTATGTTAACGTGGGGTTAATCATTCGGCCGCATGCCGAATGCAAAGTCATGTCTTTTGGATATGACCAAGAAGGGGGATGAGAAACGTGGCGGTAATCAAAGCGACCGATTTGGTCAATTTTGTTATTAAAGCCAAGAATGATGGCTGGGGTTATGTATATTCCGCGCAGGGACACCTTTACACGCGGGCGCTTGCCGAAAGATGGGCAAGGGCGAGACGGTCGGGGCGAGGGCATGATTACTTTGTGGTTCGATGTGCGCGTTGGTTCGGCAGAATCGTGGTGGATTGCTCAGGGCTTATAATTGAAGCGTATCGCAGCAAAATCCCGGGGTATGGCGATAAATCGTCCAGCACTCTGTACAACCGGTCTGTCAGAAAAGGCAGACTCAGCACAATACCGGAAACGCCCGGTATTTGCGTCTGGCGCAGCGGCCATATCGGTGTTTATATCGGTAATGGCAAAGTGATAGAGGCGGGCGGCACGAACATCGGGGTTGTGCTGTCGAGACTGAACGCTCCGGCATCGAATAAAAAATGGACCAATTGGGGCATGATGGCGGACGTGGACTATACGAATGCAACGGCTCCGTCACAGCCGGATGCGCCTTCCTGCTGGCTGGGCAGAACCCTGAAGGTGACCGGCCCGTATATGCGCGGCGGGAATGTGGAAGAGGTTCAATTGGCGCTTCAAAACGCTGGTTTTGACCCGGGGCCGATCGACGGCATTTACGGTCCTTATACCGAGAGAGCAGTTAAAGCATTTCAGGCACAGAAAGGCCTGGTGGTGGATGGTATTGTGGGCGAGAAGACAACAAAAGCGCTGCTGGGTGTGTGGGTGACAGACGTGGACGGCAAGCCGAGATGTCCGTTGACAGAGCCACAGATCAACTCATTTGAGCTTGCGAGGCTGCTCAAGCTCACCTCGCCGTATATGCGCGGCGATGATGTGCGTGATGTCCAGGATGCGCTTGCGCTCAATAATTTCTCGCCCGGGCCGTCTGACGGCATCTTTGGTCCAAAAACCGAAAATGCTGTAACAGGGTTCCAGAAAAAGAAGAAAATAAAGGTTGACGGCGTTGTCGGGCCGCAGACGACCGGGGCTCTTGGCGGCGTATGGACGGACGCCTGACAGACTGGCCTGCCCCGATTTCGGCGATGGTTTATTAGCGGTACCGTCAGATCTCTGTTGGGTCATCGATATGCAGATGCACCTGCCAGCTGCCGGGGTCAAAGCCGTCGGATATCTGTGCGATCGACATTTTAACGTACCGCGCTTTGGCGGTGACGGCGATCTGGCCGTCGGGTGTGTATATCTCGCCTTCCGCTTCAAACAGCAGCCGGGTATCCTTGGTGATGCGGCCGACGGCTTTGAGCTCAACCTCGTACGGCAAAGGTTTCTTGTATGACAGGGCCAGATCAACGGTGACGCCCCAGATATCGGGTTGTCCGATCTGAACGGCCCGCCCCATTGTTTCGTCCAGTATGCACGCAGCAATGCCGCCGTGCACGCGGCCCGGATAACTTTGATGCAGCCGGTGTGGGGTAAACAGAGCCACAACCTCATTTGTATCCGTTTCAAAGAATGATGCCTTGAGCCCCTTGTTGTTTTCCAGCCCGCACACAAAACATTCGGTGGAATTCGGTTGTTTGGCTGTGACTTTTTTCATGATACCCTTCTGTAACACTTATTCTTTAAGCGCATTATAACATAACTTAGACAGGCAGTGCCAGATAATTGATGGCATATGTGGACGCGTTATGGTATGATAGGCGGCGGCAGCAAGGGAGGCAGCATGGAGAAAAAGAGCCCGTTTATGCAAAAAAGAGTTATGATCGTCGCGGCACTGTTTTGCTGCCTGCTTTGGGGCAGCGCATTTCCGGCCATAAGGCTTTCATATGCGCAGCTCGGCGAACTGGATAAATATCAGATGTTGCTGCTTGCAGGCATCAGGTTTATGCTGGCCGGGCTTTTTGTGTTGGCGTTTGCTGGTCTGCGGCTGCGTATTAGGTTGATTCCGCCGCGCCGCGAGATACTGCTGCTGCTGACGGTGGCGTTGCTGCAGACGTTTGGCGCTTATGTATTGTATTATATCGGCATGGCGCATACCAGCGGCGTTAAGGGTTCGATACTCGTGACACTGAGCGTGTTTCTGGTGGCGGTTTTTGCCCACTTCATGTTTCGTGCCGACAGGCTCAGCTGGAAAAAGGGCATTGGGTTACTGTGCGGATTCGCGGGCGTGGTCGTCGTCAACGTTTCGCTGCTGGCGGACGAGCCGTTTTCTTTTACAATGGCCGGAGAAGGGCTGATCGTGCTCCACTGCGTGCTGGGCGCAGGGGCAACGGTGCTGGTGCGAAAGTATGCCACGGGCAAGGATATGGTGCGGCTATCCGGTGCACAGCTTTTGATCGGCGGCGTGATGCTGACAGCCACAGGCTTTGCGGGAAACCCAAAAGGCATTGTCTTCAATACCGGCGCCATGCTGCTGCTGGTTTACATGGCGGCACTCTCTGCCGTGGCTTTTACGCTGTGGTTTGTGCTGCTCAAACATCATAAGGCGACCGTACTTGAGCAGTATAAATTCGCGGTACCGCTTTTTGGATCACTGCTGTCGGTGCTGCTCGTGCCAAATGAGCATATCGGTGCGGAGATGCTGGCCGCCGCGGTGCTTGTGGCCGTCGGCATTTGGGTTGTGAACAGGCAGGAAAAAAACATCAGCGCTTGATGCGGCACTTTTTGGATCCGAGATGAGATGTCAGCAATGAACGGATTAAAGCGTCTTCCTGAGCATTAAGCAAACGCTTGGGAATCACAAAAGCCTGCAGCTGGGATACGTGCACGTAAAACGCGCTCCCAGATTCGACGGCGCGGAGCACGTGCTCCCAGGCAGCATTGGAGCTGCCGCATGAGCTGGATTCCCGGATGCCATCGTTATCGATGACCAGCTCGAATTCGGTTTTCATGGCATGGCTGGACTGATACTGTCTTTTTGCCTGCCGGTTGAGCGAAAGTGCGTTAGATAGTGCAATTAGCCCGGAGAACGCGGAGATGAGCAGTATGACGATGATAAGCGTGGTCACATCAGGCCCGCTCGCCAGCATGATAAACACCCATGCCGCGGCCATGAGGACAAAAAACACGATGGGCACCAGCACCAGCTGCTTCCGGTGGGAAAACAGATTGTATGTGGTATAGTCTTTTAGCGAGAGCGTATAGCTTTTTCGGAATTCCATATGATTCCTCACTTGGTCTATGATTTATCCCATATTAACATATGTCTTCCTCACCGTCCATCATGTTATCCGTTTAACGATGGCTAAATCTGTGGTATAATGCGTTTGCATTAAAAAAGAGGTGGTTATGATAAAGACGGTTGACAGAAACGCCATAATGATAAGTGACGGAAACACCGCGATCTGTGCAGGAGACCAGAGGTGGTTTGAAAAGCGCCGTCACAGCATATCCGGCTGCGGGCCCACGACAGCCGCGCTGGTGATGCTCTATATGGCTGTTGTTTTTCCGGAAAAATGCCGGGCGTTGTATCCGTATGGATTGCCTGCCCGGAAGGATGAATTCATCCTTCATATGAATGCCGTGCGCAAATATGTCAGGCCTGGCATGAAGGGGCTGACGGACGACCATTTTTTTGCTTCCAGCACAGTGGCGTTCGCGAAAAGCAGAGGCGTAGCGCTGGTTTCCAGCCGGGTGTCATCAAAGCTCAGCACCGGTGTGGCATATGGGTTTATCAAAAAAGCAGTGGATCAGGGATATCTGCCGGCGCTGCAGATACTCAAGAATCCGTCGAAGTCATTGCGCGACGTGATCTGGCATTGGATGGCAGTGACAGGGTATGATGATGAAAAAAAGACTGTATTTGTCTCGACCAACGGCGCTGATTATGAGCTTCTCTTCGATGAAGTCTGGAATCAGCAAAAGCCTTACAAAGCCTGCTGCGTATATTTTTATCCGGAATAGTCGATGAGTGGTGCGAGATGAGCCTTTCTGATTTTTTTATAAAACAGTTGACGGAGCAGGCGTTT
>CAZNVX010000164.1:0-6852 GCA_964576225.1 uncultured Christensenellaceae bacterium | reverse complement strand
GTGATTTCTTTGCCGCCAAGATCCACGACGCCATATTTTAAGCCGCTTTGTCCTCTGGCTTCTTCAAGATCCGGTACGAGCATTTCCTTTCCGGTCATAATCTTGTGCGCCGTGCGGACGGCGGCCTCAAACAGACCGCCCGTCGTGCCGAATATCATTCCCGCACCGCTGTATTGGTCAAACGGCGCATCATACTCTTCATCGGGAAGCTGCGAAAAATCTAAGCCGACCTCGCGTATCATCCGGGCAAGCTCTCTGGTCGTCAGCACATAATCCACGTCCGGATAACCGTCGCACCCCATCTCGGGACGGGCTGCTTCATATTTCTTTGCTGTGCACGGCATAATGGCCACATTGACTATTTGTTTGGCGTCGATACCTGACTTTTGAGCATACCATGTTTTGGATAATGCGCCGCACATCTCGTGTGGGGATTTGCACGACGAAAGATTGGGTAAAAACTCAGGATAAAAATGTTCGGCAAATTTGACCCAACCCGGGCAGCAAGATGAGAGAAGCGGCAGATATTCTGGCTTTTGCGTGATTCTCTCAATCAGCTCGTGGGCTTCTTCCATAATGGTAAGATCGGCGGTAACATCGGTTGCGAATACCTTGTCAAAACCGATCCGCTTCAGCGCGGCCACGACTTTACCGGCAACAAACGTGCCAAGGGGCATGCCGAACATTTCTCCCATCGTTACCTGTATGGACGGCGCGGTCTGTACGATCACGAATTTGTCAGGGTTCGAAAGCTCGTTCCATACGTCGCGAATACATTCCTTTTCCGTCAGTGACGCAGTGGGACATGCGATAACGCATTGTCCGCACATGATGCAGGTAACGCCTTCAAGGTCCTTTTGAAATGCCGGGGCAATCATCGTTCTAAGCCCGCGGTCAATGGCCGAGTACACATGGCATTCCTGTATTTTATTGCAGATGGCAAGACAACGCCTGCATTTTATGCATTTGTTATAGTCGCGCTGTATGGCAGGATTGTTATCATGAAAACCGAAATCCTGCATTTCTCCAGTATAAGGGATTTCTCGTATTCCCAGATTATCTGCGAGATTCTGCAGTTCACAGTTTAGATTGCGGACACAGGCTGTGCATTCCCGGTGATGGTTCGATAACAGCAGGGCAACGGCGGTTTTGCGAGCGCGGCGTACCCTTTCTGTGTTCGTGTGAATTTTAAGACCCGCGCGCACCGGATAGACGCAAGCCGCCTGCAGGTTACGAGTGCCCTCAATTTCGACCACACATACGCGGCATGTTCCCACCTCGTTGATATCCTTAAGGTAGCATAAACTCGGAATCTCTATCCCGACCAGACGAGCCGCCTCAAGCACGCAGACACTTCCCGGGACGCGGTAGTTTCTGCCGTCAATCTCAATAATCACCTTTTGATGAGCGGATTGTTTTTCCTGTTGTTCCCGTATGTTCTCCATGGCTTCGGCTTCTTTCTAACGTTTGTATATGGCGTCGACAGGGCATTTGGGTATGCACGCGCCGCATTTGATACACACGTCCTGATGAATGTTGTACGGCTTCTTCTTCGGTTCGCCTGTGATGGCGTCCACCGGGCAGATGCGCGCGCAGATACCGCACGCGATGCACTTCTCGTCGGAGATGACGATTTTGAGCAGACTGTTGCAAACGCCGGCGGGACAGGTCTTGTCTTCAATATGCGCCAGGTACTCATTTCGAAAATAGTGCATGGTGCTCAGCACCGGATTGGGGGCAGTCTGCCCAAGCCCGCAAAGTGATGAATCCTTGATATCCATACAAAGGTCTTCAAGTTTTTGAAGATCCTCCAACACGCCTTGTCCTTTTGTGATGCGATCAAGTATCTCAAGGATTCTCTTTGTGCCGATGCTGCAAGGGACGCATTTTCCGCATGACTCATGCTGGGCAAATTCGAGATAGAACCGGGCGATATCCACCATGCAGTCGGTTTCGTCCATCACAATCAGACCGCCAGAGCCCATCATTGAGCCGATGTCAGACAGCGACTGAAAATCGATGGGTGTATCAAGAAGTGATTCTGGGATGCATCCGCCCGACGGCCCCCCGGACTGAACCGCCTTGAATTGCTTGCCATCCTGTATACCGCCGCCGATATCAAACACAATGGTTCGAAGCGTCGTTCCCATCGGTACTTCGATCAAACCTGTGTTGTTGATCTGACCGGCAAGAGCAAACACTTTCGTTCCCTTGCTGTCTTCTGTGCCCAATGAAGCATACCAATCAGCGCCTTTTTCAAGTATCAGGGGAATATTGGCATATGTTTCAACGTTATTGTTAAGAGTCGGCATTTCCCAAAGACCGGCCTCGGCAGGGAAGGGGGGACGCGGACGGGGTTCGCCGCGAAGACCCATCGTAGACTGTATCAAAGCCGTCTCTTCACCGCAAACAAAAGCGCCGGCGCCAAGACGGATATCAAGAAAAAAATCGAACCCGGTTCTCAATATGTTTTCACCGATCAAACCCATCTGTCTTGCCTGTGAAATCGCGATTTCCAGCCTGTCCACCGCGATGGGGTATTCGGCGCGCACATAAATATACCCTTGGCGCGCCCCAATGCAATATCCGGCAATAATCATTGCCTCGAGCACGCTGTGGGGGTCGCCTTCAAGGATCGAGCGATCCATAAAAGCGCCCGGGTCTCCTTCATCCGCATTGCATAGAACATATTTTGCGTCGCCGGTATACGATGCGGCATACTCCCACTTTTTGCCCGTCAGAAATCCGCCGCCGCCGCGCCCGCGAAGGCCTGATCTGGTGATGGAATCGATAATGTGTTTGGCGGGGGTTTTTTTGGTGAGTATATCGGCAAGCACACCGTATCCATTCATCGCTATAGACTCGCGAATGTCCTCGGGATTGATAACGCTGCAGTTTCTTAAGGCAAGGCGCATCTGGTGATTAAAAAAGTCGATCTCTTCGATCGTGCGCTGAGGGACTTTTGAATCAGATGAATGGTACATAAGCCGGGTCAGTGGTCTATGATTCATTATATGCTGCTCTATGATTTCTTCAGCGTCGTCCGGGGACACCTGGCAATAGAATGTCTGATCAGGATGAATCATAATCACAGGACCCATCCTGCAAAACCCAAAGCAACCGGTTTGAAAGACCTTAACATGCCCTCCAAGATTCCGAATCCGAATCTCTTTCTCAAGACGCTTATATACCATCTGGCTTCCGGTGGCGCTGCACCCCGTTCCTGTGCATACAAGAATATGCTGAATCTGCCCATTTGTCTGTCTTAAGCGCGGAGCGAGCTTCGCCAATGTTTCGTCTCTGACCTTTGCCAAATCAGCTGCGTCCAGAACGGGGGTAAGTTTCACCAGCGGCCTCCTTTTTAGCTCTGTGGGCTTGTCCTGTGCATCTTGATATACCGGTGCATGATGCCCGGAACATCGTCCGGACTCACTCGTCCTAATATTTCATCGTTAATGGTGATCACAGGAGCGAGACCGCATGCGCCGATGCACCGTGTTGATTGAACGGTAAAGAGACCGTCTAATGTGGTTTGGTCTTCCTTTACCTGAAGCTCGTCTTTGATGGCGTTGAGCACGTCCTGAGCGCCTTTGACATAACAGGCAGTGCCAAGGCAGACGCTGACCACATATTTTCCTTTAGGCTCTTCGGAGAACAAGGAATAGAAACTCACAATGCTGTTAACGGTTGACACGGGAATATCGAGTTTTTCGGAGATATATGACTGGACTCCGACAGATAAATATCCGAAAATATCCTGACCTTTCTGCAGGATCCGGATAAGCATGCCCTTGTGATCCTTATACTTATCTATAACAGCATCGAGTTTATTGAAAAGATCTTCGTTATCCTTGTTTTTTAAACAATCCGTTTGCATATGTCCATCCTCATATCACATCGCTGATATTATATCCGCTAAATCCCTATAAGATTCTTGAAAATAATTGCCTTGAATCCCTTTGGGATACGGCCAGGTGTGCCTGCACATAACGGAGGATGAAAAGGATTGAAGGACTGCGAAAATGCTGCAGAGCTGTGTTGAAGCATCTATTGTTTGACGGTTGTCCTGACTTCGATTATAATTTTATCAGTAGTCGAATTTCGGCAGATTATTAACTGATATCAAGAATAAGGACGTAAGTACGTTTGCTGCGGCCAAGGCTTATTTTTTTGATGAGGATGTCGTTCCGGATAAAAGGCTGAACCCGGCTGAAACGGACAAAGCTTTAAAAAACCTTTTAGATAAATGGGAGGCTGAATGTGTTTAAAAATATAAAAAGATCACTATGCGATTTATTAGGTGAAGAATACGCTGGCATGGTGGCTTTGGCGGCCGGCGCAGCCAAAGGCAAGGATGCAAAGGATATTTATGAGCTGTTGAATAAAAAGGTGGAGTTTTACCCTTCCGGATATCAGGAGAGAATAGACCACTTAACCGGTTTGATTGGAGAAAGAGTCATACGCCCTGCTCGTATGGATAATGCCGGCGCCACAACGATTGCTTTTAAGGCGGCGTCGGTCACCAATTCCGCTCCGCTCAATGGCCTGGGTGCGCTGCGCATCGGTGAAGACGGGCGGGTTTACCTTGCGGCAAAAAGCGAGCATTATCACCTTTCAATCGGGCATGGTTTTCCAGGATACAAGCTTATCGATTACGCCAAAATGGCGGGTATCCCAAACGCAACGCACAACAATACAAGGGGCTTTATCACGCGCCGTCTGGAAAAGAGACTCATACAGGATATCAATGGATGTGAGAATAGAGACAGTCTCGAATATATACTGCACAGCAAAGAGAGAAAGGTTCTGAACAGAGTCATCAATCTGGAGACGGGAAGTCTTGCCGCAGAAGCGGGCATAAAGATGATGCTTGGCCGGTTTTACCGCGCAGAACGATCATTCAAGGATCCGAAGTATTCGGGAAAAACACCGGTATTCCTTGTTAACGCGGATTACGAAGGCGGGCCTGAGGCAAACTATCACGGGACAACCATCGTGGCTCAGTTTATGCGAGGGATGTGGCCCGAAATGTACCAAAGAATAGAGCAGGCCGGGGTCTTAAAAGTCGTCTCCGTCAATTTGAACGATATAGATGACTTCAAAACAAAGATTGAAACATACAACAGCGGTCGGTATAAGACAGCGGGTTTTCTACATGAGATCGTTTTAATGAACTATGGCGGTATTAAACTGGAGATGGATTACCTTAAGTCAGCATATGAATTATGCAGCCAATATGATACGCCGACTATGGTGGATGAAATTCAATCCTGCATGTGGTACAAGGGGATGTATTTGTATAAGCTTTACGGGCTGAACCCTGACTTTGTGGTGATAGGCAAAGGTTTCCCCGGAGGGGAGTATGCCGCGTCAAAAATTATCACAACGCATGAGATGGATACGTTGAGTCAGTTTGGTGCGCTGGTTACAAACGGTCAGGAGGAGCTGGCGAGCCTGGCATACTTGATTACCATGGAATTTGCGCGGGAAAACTATGATGAGATTGAAAGGCTGGGAGCTAGCTTTGAAGAAAGCCTCTCGGGGCTCAGAATAAAATTCCCGGGCATCGTCACCAGAATGGAAGGACAAGGCCATTTGGCCGCTGTGCATTTCGAAACGATGGATCAGGCCGCCAATGTTGCTGCGGCGCTTAATGAGCATTGCATTGATGCAAGTGCCCAAACATACAAGGCCAACTGTCCGCCGGCAGTGTTGCTCAAACCGCCTGTCAGCGCCACTGAGCGGCAGCTGCAAATCATATGCGATAGGATCGAAGAGGCCATTTGCGCCATGATTCATGTCGCATAAACCACAAGCCAGTAAGCACTAAAAAGCCTAATTGGCGCTCTGAGCGCAAAAAAATATCACCCGCACCAGCAAACAACCCGCTGGTGCTTTTTTATGACCCATCTGTACTTATTCGCAAATATCAGAGAATGCTATATTTGTAGGCGGACATGGCATCACCGATATGCATTTATAAGGGTTCAGCAGCAATATAATTAATACTGTATTCACTTATGCAAGGAGGAATTATGATGCTTATGAATCTTGCGCCAATCGGGGCTGTAATCTCATTGCTCTTTGCGGGTTTTCTGGCCAAGCGGATCAAGAGCTTCTCCACCGGCACAGAATTGATGACAAGAATTTCAGCAGCGATAAAAACCGGTGCAAAAGCCTATTTGAAACGACAGTATATGGGGGTCGGCATCTTTTTTGCCACAATGTTTATCCTTCTCTTCGCGCTCTCTTTGCTGGGGTTTGTGAACCGTTTTGTTCCATTTGCCTTTATCACTGGGGGGTTCTTTTCGGGCCTGGCGGGTTATATTGGCATGAGCGTTTCCACATCTGCAAACGGAAGAACGGCATATGCGGCGAAAGAGAGCTTAAACAAAGGGCTTCGCGTGGCGTTTTCTTCCGGCGGCGTGATGGGATTTACCGTTGTGGGATTGGGTCTTCTGCACCTGTCCGCATGGTATTACTTTCTGCAGATTTGGTATGACCCTTCAACAGCCGAAGGCCTTACGGGCATTACTTCCGCTATGCTGACTTTCGGCATGGGCGCTTCTGCCATGGCGCTTTTTGCACGTGTGGGCGGTGGCATATTTACCAAAGCGGCTGACGTTGGCGCCGACCTGGTCGGCAAAGTGGAAACCGGAATCCCGGAAGATGATCCGCGCAATCCAGCCGTCATAGCGGACAACGTGGGCGATAATGTGGGCGATGTGGCCGGTATGGGAGCCGACCTCTTCGAATCCTATGTCGGCTCTATCGTGTCTACTGCTGCGCTGGCAGTCGCGGCAAGACTGAGTATCCAGGGGGTTTTGATACCCATGATTTTGGCTGCTTTCG
>CAZNVX010000163.1:0-6854 GCA_964576225.1 uncultured Christensenellaceae bacterium | reverse complement strand
CGCCGCGGGAGACCTGGTGGTGATGATGTCGAGCGTTTTGCGGTAGTCCTCCATGTTCTCCATGCGATACATGTATTCAGCGATGCCGTGCCGGGCAAGGCTCTCGGTGAGTATGGTGGCGCGCACCGTGCCCAGATACACCGGCGCGTCCGTTTTCACATTCAGCGCGCGCCGCGCCTCCGCAAACGTGGCGCCCTCGCTCCTGATCACAAAGTAGTCTTCCGTCTTGCCCGCTTCCTCTCCCGCTCCGGCTTCTATCCTCGGCGCCTCGATATAGAACACGAATTGGTCGCTTTCCCGGTCGGTCAGCACCAGCGTGACGAGCATCTTCTGGTTAGCGTCCCGGGAATCCCAGCAGCCCGCGGACAGCATGGCGCACAGCACCAGGGCGATGAGCAGCACTCTCTTAACCCGCATGCGGCTTCACCTGCCCTTTGTTCCGTTGCTTTACCTTGGCCACCACAAGCAGCCCAGCCGGTATCACAAAAGCGCCGACGAGGCCGATGATGCTGCCCGCCGTCTCGCCAAATTCCCCGAAGCTTTGAAGGCCGCTGACGTACAGAAAACAACCGTATGTGAAGACGCAGATGCCGATGACCACGGCGCGGCGGCTCAGGCGCGGCAGCATCCGGCAGACGAACTCCGTGACGGCAAGCAGCACGATGGACGAGCCCAAGAACTGCCCCGAGAAACCCACAGTGAGGTAGAGTATGTCAAGCCGCGCGACGATCTCCAGCACAGCCGGGGCGGTGGCCCGGATGGCGGCAATCAGCGCGTCGTTGTGCTGGGCGGTGTGCTCAAGCCCCAGCTTCATGTATATGCTCTCGACAATAAAAACGTAGAACAGGCCGATGGCCAGCAGTGAGAGGATGGCGGTTCGCACCGATCTTTTGCGATATCTTTCCGCCATGGGGAAGATCAGCAGCACCTCGATACCGAGGAAGGCGAACACGGTGTGCTTAATGCATTCCACGTAACGGCCGATGTCCCGGGCGTTGAAAAGCGGCAGTGTATGGCTGACATTCCCCTCGGAAACCATCAAAACGTGCACAAACACCGCCGTGCCGATGAACACCCCCCCGATGATTTCCGCCAGCCGCGCCACGTTTGACACCCCCTTGTGCGCGATATAGCCGTAAAGCGGCAGCGAAAACAGCGGAAAAGACCACAGCGGGGACTTTGGGAAAAAATCCGTATTGAGCAGTATGGACGTCTGCGTGACCAGAAAAACGAGTATGAGCAAAAAATACAGCACGTAGTAGAGGCCCAGCATATACGCAACGGGCCTGCCGACCAGCGATTGCGCATAGTCGAACACCATCTGGTTTTTGAACCGGTTATTCAGGCTCACGATGACAGCCGCGCCGGCCGCAAACATAACGGCGGTGACAATCAGCGTCAGCCAGGCGCCCCGGCCCGCCGTTTCGGCCATATCCTTGGCGATGGCGATAACGGTGTAGCTGGTCAGCGTGAGCAGCAGTATGAAAAACAATTGCCTTTTGGTGATCGTATTGACCAATGCCGGTTCTCCGTCTCTTTGTGCGCTTTTTGTTATTGTGCCATAAAACGGGTGAAAAATGCGTGGGCATGGGCGCACGCGCTATCTGATGCGAACGAAAGGCACGGAAAGCTTGACACAGCCTCATGGCCAGACTACACTGTTATTGGCATATATCCAAATCAATCGCCGAATCATTGTTCAGGCGCCGGTTAAATTGCAGGAGGTATTTAATGGACACACGCATGAAGCATAAGAACGTGCTGGTGACAGGCTCGACAGCGGGGATAGGAAAGGGCATCGCCGCATTGTTTGCCGCCGAGGGAGCAAATGTGTTTATCAACGGCCGCCATACCGATTTGGTGAGCGCGGTGTGTGAAGAACTTGCCCGCAGTTTTCCGGATGTGCGGATACGCGGATACGCGGCGGATCTTGCCAAGCCGGACGAAGCGGACGGACTCTACGATGCGTGCACGCTGCATGGTCCGCTTGACGTGCTGGTCAATAATGCTGGCATATACGCAGCTGTTCCGTTTGAACAGATCACCGATGAACAGTGGCTGCACATATTCAACGTGAACGTGTTAAGCTGCGTACGGCTTTGCCGACGGGCATTGCCCGACATGCTTCAACGTGATTCGGGAAAAATCATCAACATTTCCAGTGAATCGGCCTTGCGTCCGCGCGGGGACATGGCGCATTATTCGGCCACAAAATCGTGTATGGTGGGGCTGACCCGCGCCCTGGCTGAGACGACCAAGGGGACAAACGTGACGGTGAACTCTGTGCTGCCGGGCGTTACATGGACGGAAGGGGTGGAAGCGGAGGTGACTCAGACGGCCAGCAAAGACGGCGTGCCGCTGGAGGAGGCAAAAAAGGCTTACTTTACAACGGGAAACAGCGCCGCATCGTTGATCAACCGTTTTCTGACGGTGGAAGAGGTGGCCCAGGCCGTGCTGATGACGGTGTGCAATGACGGCATGTCGGGCAGCGCCGTGCTGATCGACGGCGGCGTCATCCGCCATATATGACAGGTGAAAGGAGATCATCATGAAAATCGGTATCCACAACTCATACGCCAACAAGGATTGGCAGGATGACTACGCGGATATTATCAGGCGTGTTGGCCGCGTTGGCTTTGATGTGCTCGAAGCCAACCCAGGCAAGTTTATGGAAATGCCGGCACACCAGCGGAAGGATCTGAAACAGCTGGCGGCTGACGAAGCGGTGGAACTGACGTTTTCTTTCGGGCTACCGCCTCAGTATGACCTCTCAAGTGAGGACGGGCATGTACGCCAGGCGGGCATAGCATATATGAAAGACATTATCAAGGTGGTGGCCGAAATGGGCGGCAGCATGGTGGGTGGCTGCATCTATTCGTACTGGCCGTTCAACTACACCGGGCGCATACCGGACAGGGAGATGCTGCTTGATCACTCTGTCGCGTCCGTCCGCGAACTGGTCAAAACGGCGGAAGACTGCGAGGTGGATTATGCAGTGGAGGTGCTTAACCGGTTTGAACAGTATCTCTTAAACACTGCGCAGGAGGGCGTGGATTATGTGAAGCGCATCGGCAGCCCGCGTGCCAAGCTGCTGATGGATACCTTTCACATGAATATAGAAGAAGACAGCTTCGAGGATGCCCTGATGACGGCGGGCGAATACATGGTGGACATCCATATGGACGAAAACAACCGCAAATTCCCCGGCATGGGCATACTGCCGTGGGATAAAATGCTGTCCGCGCTTAAAAAGATTGACTACCGCGGATATATCGTGATGGAGCCGTTCATGATTACGGGCGGCGAGGTGGGGCGTAACGTTTACCTTTGGCGCGACCTGACGAACGGCGCGTCGCAGCAGCAGCTCGACGATATGGCGGAAGAATCCATCCGGTATTTGCGGGCGCTTGGCTACTAGACTTGCTTCATAATCATACGCCGAGGCGCATATCGTTAACCGATGGCGTGATGCAAGGGCTTAACAGCCTCTCCTGATAACACGCGGGAGGGGCCTGTTTTTGCGGTTGGTTGAAGGGCAGGTTAACGCCATCCGGAGGTGGCGTATGGCCGGGGGCAGTCTCGCGGAACAGCGGTTCGCCAAGGTTTACGAAGCGTTCGCGGCGGACGGTTTTGCCGTCGTTAAAAGAGCCTACACCCAATCAGGACGTATGGGGATTGCCGCGCGGCATAAGAGCGTGTTTAACAACGATACCAAGCAGAAAAAGCTGGCCTATTATCTGGAGGGAACGCCCTATGAGAGGGGATATCTGCTGGGGCTGCTGGCCGAGCCGTCCGTCTCTGATGTGGCCGTCAATTTTGCGGACAACATTATTTTCGACTACATCGGGCTGGACTTTCTGAATCACTTCACGCTGCTCAAGAAGCTGTTGGTTGCGATGATGCATGAGCTCTCGCAGGCGGCATGGCTGTCGCTGCCGGGCCATATTCACGATGAAGCGGCCGGGCTGCTGGACGGATGCAGAAAGAGCAACCCCGACACGAAGGTCACAAAATCGCGCCTGATTGTGCTTAACGTCGGCTTCGACGTGCTGTGCGCCCTGGTGTATACGGGCGGTATGCTGCGCGAGCAGGTGCCGCAGCTTAAAGCGCAGGATCTGCGCCTTGGGATGATGTGCAACGCGTTTTCCGTATTCGGCCGGGCGGCGGGCGGCGGTCATTATTTCGCGCGGGACTTTATGTTCGCGACCGGGGCGGTGCTGCAGAACAACATCGCGCATATTGTGCACCGTCCCGAGACCGGAACCGGCATCAGGCCGTATGCCCATGTCTGTGTGACGGCGCCGGGTATTGTGGGCGCTTTGAGCGTGATGAACGAACGGGGTGTGGCTGCCGGCGTCAACATGCTGCCCGCGGCCAATTGTGACCCGGAGCATATCGGCATTAATTCGCTGCTGCTGCTGCGGGAATGCGCGCTGCGGAGCGGCAGTGCGCTTGAGGCGGCGTCGGTGATCCGGAATGCGCGGCGCGGCGTATCGTGGAATTATGTGATATCGGACGGCGGCAGTGATACCGCCTGCACCGTCGAAGCGGGCGCATCATGGCCGCACACCGCATTTCTTGGCTATCCGCCGGCATCGCTAAGGCCATATCTGCCGGACGCGGCATACTTTGAGGCGCAACCGCCTGCGCCTTTGACAAACGGCGCGTCAGTGCGGTGGTGCGGCGAGCCGCTGCCGCAGGGGTATCTGTCCTTCAACGACGGGCTCTGGCAGGCCTGGAACACCGTGAACCGGCCGCCAATCATACTGCACGCCGACGCCATGCAGCCCGGCGGTTTTATCAACCGCACGCCGGAGGAGAAAAACTGCCCGTCCACACAATACTTCGCGCCGCAGCGCACCGGCCGGAATGTGCACATCACCACCAACCATGCACTGCTTCCGCATATACGGCTATGCGCGATGGACACCTGGGTGGCGCGGCTGACGGGCGGGCAGGCCAACGACATCCAATGGCGCTACGATGCAATGAGTTATCAGATCAAGCAGGAACTGAAAAACCGCGGGCAGATCGATTATCCGCGGGCCAAGCGTCTTGCGGAATTTTTGTCGCCTCACGGCGCTTATCCGCAGTATTATCAGAAGAACCCGAAAAGCCGGGACGGAAAGGCGCTGCGTATCCAGGGCTGCCTGTCGCTTTTCGATTTAAAAGCGCGCACGGCGGAGAGCCATTACGGATACTACTCAGACGGCTGGGTGAAAACGACGCTGCCTGCTTATCTGTGATGCGCCACACCAATGCATGAGAACAGCGCCGCTGACAGCGGCTTTTTAATTTGATATTTGCTCTTGACAACGGACACCCTGCGTGTATACTAAAACTATGAATTGTATACAATTATATGCCTATGTACACAATTTAATCTGCGGATAATATTCTGCAAGCGTGCCGGATGAAAAACCTGCAATTGTGGAAAGGCAGCGGATTCCGCGCTGGCCGATGATGCAGCTCCACGAAACAAAGCTTGGCTTGAATACGGCTAACATCGCAGACGCACCGGCTCAATTCTGTAACACGGCGGCGGCTGCCTGACAAGACAACAATACTTAAGGCGGTGAATCGATGACTGTGGAAAGGGTGAACATGGAAGACAGCCGGGACGGCCTTGTGAATTATGTGTATGATTATGTGCTGGACATGATGCTGACACAGCAGCTCAAGTGCGGCGAGCGCGTTCCCGAGACGATGATCGCGCAAAAGCTCGGGATCAGCCGCACGCCCATCAGAGAGGCTCTGCGGCGGCTGGCAAGCGCCGGCGTGATCAAGATCTATCCCAAACGCTTTGCCGAGGTGATCACATTCTCGGACCAGAGCATCATGGATCTGGGTGTCATCCGCGTGATGCTGGATACCTTCGCGGCGCAGCTGGCCATAATGAACGGCAGCAACGCTGAGTTTGCCAGCCTTAAGGAAATCACCGATCAGTGTATGCGAAAAGCGGAGCAGGGTGATCTTGTGGCCATGGTTAATCTGGACTGCGGGTTTCACATGAAGCTGGCCGAGATTGCCGCCAATCCGTTTCTGATCGATATGCAGAAGGATCTGTATCTGAAGGTGAAGCTGCTATTGTGCACGGCCGACCGGCAGATGGAAGACCGTGTCAAAAGCTTAAAGCACCATTATGGCATCATCGATTGTCTGTTCAGACGGGACGTTGAGGGTGTGATCAGCGTGATCTACACGCATCTGGCGGAGTTCTACAAACTGGATCTGGAAAAGTACCGTGCGCTGCATATGAGCCTCAGCGATATCGCGGCCATCACCTACAACGCTCAACAGTGACATAGGGCGTTTGGGCTGGCAGGCAAAAGGCCTGGACGCGTTCCCATAGAAAGGACAGATACCATGAGGTTATTGAAGCTGCATCCATCGATCCATCAGTTCGATACGTTTGACGCGTTTGCCCGAGAGTTTGACCTTCGTGCGGATGATCTGATCATAACGCATGGCTTCCTGTATGATGACCACATGGCGCATCTTAAGCTGCCGTGCAACTGGCTGTTTCAGGAGAAATACGGCGCGGGTGAGCCGAGCGATGAGATGATTGACGCCATGATGGCAGATTCCCCGGATACCTATGCGCGCATCGTCGCGGTGGGCGGCGGCACGGTGATCGATATTGCCAAGCTGTTTGCCTTAAAACGCGCGCCCCGGTCAGAGATGCTTTTTAACAAGTCTGTGCCGCCTGTGCGCGAGAAAAAGCTTGTTATCGTGCCGACCACATGCGGCACGGGCAGCGAGGTCACCAACATCTCAATCGCGGAGCTGAAACGCAAGCACACCAAGCTGGGGCTGGCGGATGACAATCTGCTGGCGGACGACGCGGTGCTGAT
>CAZNVX010000162.1:0-6911 GCA_964576225.1 uncultured Christensenellaceae bacterium | reverse complement strand
CCGTGTAGGTGTATTTGGAGACGCAGTTTTCCGAATCCCCGTGGCAGCGCACACGCGCAACCATCTTCTCGGTGGTCTCAGATTCTACGCCGAGCAGCGCCGAGATGGCGTTCAGATTATCGCAGGAGATGGCCACACAGCGCGATGCGTTCATTTCGCCTGCCGCCACCGCTTTGGCAAAGCCGTCGCAGCCCGGGATTCCGCAACCGCCGCAGTTGGCGCCGGGAAGCAGCTCTCTGACCTGCCCCACCAGCGGGTCTGTTTTCACAGCCAGCAGCTTTGCGGCAATTGCAAGCCCCAGCCCCAGCACCAGCCCGAGACCGCCCAGTGCGGCCACCGGCCAAATAATTTCATTGAACATGATTGTCCTCCCTGTTTAAACCAGCCCCTGAAACCCAAGGAAAGCGACCGCCATCAGCCCTGCCGAAATCAGCGCGATGGGGAAGCCTTTGAGGGGCTCGGGGATATCCGCCAGCTCCAGCCGTTCGCGGATGCCAGCGAACAGCACGATGGCGATCATAAAACCGATTGCGGCGCCGATACCGTTGACCAGCGTCTGCAGCAGGTTGTACTCTTCCGTGATGTTCAGTATCGCCACGCCGAGCACCGCGCAGTTGGTGGTGATCAGCGGGAGATAAACGCCCAGCGCCTGGTAAAGCGCGGGGACCAGCTTTTGCAGCGTCATTTCCACCAGCTGCACCAGCGCCGCAATCACCAGTATGAACGCGATGGTTTGAAGAAACTCAATGTTGAGCGGCACCAGTATGAAATAATGCACCAGATAGGAGATGACCGATGCCAGCGCCATCACGAACGTCACCGCCATGCCCATACCCAGCGCCGTTTCCACCCTTTTGGACACGCCCAGGAACGGGCAGACGCCAAGGAACCTTGAGAGCACAAAATTATTGACCAAAATTGAGCTTAACAGTATCAGCAGTATGCCGGAGATGCCTTCCATAAGTTACCGCGCTCCTTTCTTCTTGTTCATCGACAGCTTGTTGAGCAGCCCAAGCAGCAGCCCGAGCGTGATAAAGCCGCCCGGTGCGCCGATCATGATGAGCATGGGGGCAAAGTGTTCGCCAAACAGCTGGATGCCAAAGAATTTGCCGTCGCCCAGAATTTCGCGTATGGAGGCCATGAGCAGCAACGCCACGGTAAATCCAAGCCCCATGCCAAGACCGTCGAAAAAAGCCGCGCCCACGGTGTTCTTGGAGGCAAACGATTCTGCCCGCGCGAGTATGATGCAGTTGACCACGATCAGCGGGATAAACAGGCCGAGCGATTTATCCAGAGCCGGCACATAGGCCTTGAGCAGCAGCTGCACGATCGTCACAAAAGAGGCGATGATGACGATGAACGCCGGTATGCGCACTTTGTCGGGAATGAAACGGCGCAGCAGCGATATCACGACGTTGGAGCCGATCAGCACGAACGTGGCGGCCAGGCCCATGCCAATACCGTTGAACGCCGCCGTGGTGACGGCCAGCGCAGGGCACATGCCCAGCACCAGGCGGAATATCGGGTTTTCATTGACCAGCCCGTTTTTCAATAACGCCAGCGGCTTTGTTTTCATTGCGCACCTCCCAGTATGTCGGCGTAATAGGCGGCGACTGTGTTGACCGCGTCGGTGACGCTGCGTGATGTGATCGTCGCGCTGGTGATGGCCTGTATTTCGTTATCAGCCGCCGGCGGGGATTTCACGACGGTCAGCGGCTGGCCGTATGGCTTGGCGGTGTATTGCGACGCAAACCAGTCTTCGGCGGCTTTGGCGCCCAGCCCCGGTGTTTCGTTATGGCTGCCCACGATGACGCCCTTGATGGCGCCATCGGCACCGATACCCACCGTGAGGCCCAGGCCCGAGCTGTAGCCTTTGGTCACCACGCTTGCCGTGATGCCGATGGCGTTGCCGTCCGCATCCTTGGCGGTATAGACGCTTTTGATGATGGCATATGCGTCCGGGATAGCCGCCGCGTTTTCTTGAAAGCTGACGGCGTCGGGGAACGCCGCCCGGCGCGCTTCGTCGGCTTCCTTTCGGGCCTGCTCGGCGATCGGTTCCTTTGTGATGCCGTTGACAACACCCAGCAGCGCAGCCGCGGCGATGGTGATCACCAGCAGCTTGACGGTGATGACGATGATGTTCTTCATGCGCGCACACCTCCGAACTTCTTGGGCTGGAAGGCCTTGTCGATCAGCGGAACGACCAGGTTCATCAGCAATATGGAATAGGAAACGCCCTCCGGGTAACCGCCCCACAGGCGTATCACGCTGGTCAGCACGCCGCAGCCGAAAGCAAATACGACCTTGCCGCTGCCCGACATGGGGGAGGTGGCGTAATCGGTTGCCATGAAGAACGCGCCGATCAGCAGGCCGCCGGCCAGAATGTGATAAAGCGCGTCGCCTGTGAACAGCCCCTCGGGCCCGGCCACCCAGGTGAAAACGGCCACTGTCGCAACAAACACGACGGGGATGCGCGGGTCAATCACGCGGCGGGCGATCAGATACAGGCCGCCGATGATGAGCGCGATGGCGCTCGTTTCGCCGATGCAGCCGCCGATGTTCCCGAGAAACATATCAAGATGAGGGCTGGGCGCGCCGGCACCGGCCACACTGATGGCAGTCAGCGGCGTGGCGGCGGACACAGCATCAGCGGGCATTGTCCAGGTGGTCATCGCGGTCGGCCAGGAGACGACGAGAAAAGCCCGCGCGGCCAGCGCCGGATTCAAAAAATTGTACCCGAGACCGCCAAAGCACTGCTTGACAATGGCGATGGCGAAAACGGCGCCCAGCACCGGCAGCCAGAGCGGTACTGACGGCGGCAGATTGAGCGCCAGCAGCAGCCCGGTGACTGCAGCGCTGCCGTCACTCACCGTTACCTTTTTACGCATCATTTTTTGCACCAGCGCTTCAGCCGCCACCGACGCCGCGACGCTCACCAGCACCACCCACAGCGCGGAGAGGCCGAACAGATAAATGCCGACCGCCGTCGCCGGAAGAAGGGCGATGAGCACGTCGCGCATGATCCGCGCCGTGGTGTCGGCGGACCGCACATGCGGCGACGAAGACAACGTGTACTTGTCCATACAAACCTCCAAATATATCAACAAAAATACAAATTCAATGAAACTATTTGCCGCACGCTTTTCGCTTGTTCATGATCTCGCACTTGGCGAGCCGCATACCCTGAACGAGATGGCGGTTTGCCGGGCAGACATATGCGCAGCAGCCGCACTCAATGCAGTCCAGCGCCCCCAGCTTTTCGGCGTCCTCAAACAGATTTTTTTCCGTGTAAGCGTCGATCAGATAGGGCTGCAGGCCGATCGGACAGGCATACACACATTTGGCGCAGCGGATGCATGGCGAATCTTCTACCGGGCGCGCCGTTTTTTCATCCAGCGCCAGCAGCCCCGACGTGCCTTTCATCACCGGTGCGTCCAGGTTGTGCAGCGCGATGCCCATCATCGGGCCGCCGGCAATCACCTTGCCGATCTTTCCGGTGAGACCGCCGACTTGCGATATCACATAAGATATCGGTGTGCCGATACGTACCAGAAGGTTGGACGGCTGTCCCACGCTGCCCGTTACCGTCACGACGCGCTCATACAGCGGCATGCCCTTTTCAATCGCCTGACAGATCTGGTGGGCTGTGCCCGCGTTGATAACCACCACGCCCACGTCCATCGGCAGACCGCCCGAGGGAACCTGCCGTCCCGTGATGGCGCTGATCAGCTGTTTCTCCGCGCCCTGCGGGTATTTAGCCTTGAGCGCCGCCACGCGGATGTTATCGCGCGCCGCCGCTTTTTGCAGGGCCGCGATGGCGTCGGGCTTGTTGTTTTCGATGCCGATCCAGGCATCTTGCGCGCCCAGCACCTTGATGACCGCCTTGAGGCCGGACACCACGTCGTCGGGGTATTCGAGCATGACCCGGTGGTCGGCGGTCAGATACGGCTCGCATTCCGCGCCATTGACGATCACGGTGTCAATTTTTTTCTCGGACGGCGGAGAGAGCTTGACATGTGTGGGAAACGCCGCGCCGCCCAGACCCACAAGACCGGCGCCTTTGATGATGTCAATGATGTCGGCAGGGCTTAAGTCCGCCAGCTTGCCGGGGCTTTTGATGCCGGGGTACAGCCGGTCCTCGTGGTCGTTTTCGATCACAATGGCCATGCCGGGCTGGCCGGAAATATGCGGGCGCATCTCGATGGCCTTGACCTTGCCGGACACGCTTGAAAAACAAGGCACACTCACATAACCGCGCTCGTCGGCAATTTTTTGCCCCATGTCCACGGTATCGCCTACCGTCACGATGGGCGTTGACGGCGCGCCGATGTGCTGCGATAACGGTATGATCACTTCATCCGGCACGCGGCACCGTTCGATGGCGCGCGATTCAGAAAAACGTTTGCCGTGATGGATGTGCTTGAGCGGATGGATGCCGCCCTTGAAACTGAATATGCTGGACATGCCGGTCTCCTTGTCTATACAATCTATTATTATAAGCAGCGAATAAATCCCAAGCAGTAATTATAGCACATCAGACATTCAATTGCACAGAGCGGCCATGTTTTTTTTGCGATTGTTTACAGACAATGTATGGAAAGGGATTTTGGCTGCGAACAGACGAATAAAAATGCAGATTCCCGCGCATGATGATATTGAGCTGATCAAGGACAGGCTGCAGGACTTAAACAATTGTTTACAAATAAAGCCGCTTGTGTTATGATGTTTTCTGATTTTAAACCGCTTACACTGTTTTGCGAATATCCGACGCATTACATTGTTTGCGGGGTTGCCTGAAAAAAGGCGGGAGGATGTTTTAAAAAATGGATAAAGAAACCAAGTCGGGCATCATTGCCAAGTTTGCCCAAAGTGCGGGCGACACAGGGTCGCCAGAGGTGCAGATTGCGTTGCTGTCCGAGCGGATCAATCACCTGAACGATCATTTGAAAATTCACTCCAAGGATCATCATTCGCGGCGCGGGCTTTTAAAAATGGTCGGTAAGAGGAGAGGCTTGCTGGATTATCTTAAGAAAAAGGACATTGAACGGTACAGAGAAGTGCTCAAAGGTTTGAACTTAAGAAAATAACAACTGATAGAGCGGGTAACCGCTCTATTATTTGTTGATTTGATTCATGCGATACGCATGGGGGGCGCTGCGCTAGGGAGCTCAGGGTCCGGTAAGGAGAGAAGGAGTATAATATGGAACACAAAGTATTCACAACAGAGGTTGCCGGCAGGACACTGACGGTAGAAACGGGGAAGTACGCCCAGCAGGCCAACGGGACATGCCTTATCCGCTGCGGCGACACGGCTGTGCTGGTTACCGCCACGGCCTCCAAAACCCCGCGGGCAGGCATCGACTTTTTTCCGCTGAGTGTGGAATTTGAAGAGAAGATGTATTCGGTGGGCAAGATTCCCGGCGGCTTTATCAAGCGCGAGGGGCGGCCTTCCGAGAGAGCGATATTGACGTCGAGGCTGATCGACAGACCGATCAGGCCGCTGTTCCCCAAGGGATATCTCAACGACGTTCAGGTGGTGTGCACCGTGCTTTCGGTGGAGCAGGATGTGCCGCCGGGCGTTTACGGCATGATCGGCTCGTCGGTGGCATTGTCGATATCCGACATACCGTTTGCCGGCCCCACCGCGTCGGTGGTAATCGGCATGGTGGACGGCGAATATGTGATCAATCCTGATTCGGAGCAGCGTGAAAAGAGTGTGCTGGATCTGACCGTTTCCGGCACGAAAGATGCTGTGATGATGGTGGAGGCAGGCGCGAACGAGATTTCCGAAAAGGAAATGCTGGACGCGATCCTTTTGGCGCATGAGGAGATCAAGAAGCTGATCGCATTCATCGAGGGCATTGTGGACGAGGTGGGCAAGCCCAAGATGGAGGTGTTACTGTATGAGGTGGACGCCGAGCTGGAGGCCAAGGTGCGGCAGTACGCGACGGAAAAAGTGGCCCACGCCATCGACACCACGGAAAGGGCTGTGCGCGAGGAGCGAACCGAGGCGATGACTGTGGACGTGCTGGCGCATTTCGCCGAGGAGTATCCGGAGCGTGAAGCGGATATACAGAACGTGCTGTATGCTTTGAGAAAAGAACTGGTGCGTGACCGCATCATCAATAAAGGCATCCGCCCCGACGGGCGCGCGATGAACGAGATCCGCCCGATATCGTGCGAGGTGGGTCTGCTGGCCCGCACGCACGGCAGCGCTTTGTTTACGCGGGGCGAAACGCAGGCGCTGACGCTGACGACGCTGGGCTCCATCAGCGAGGCGCAGCGGCTGGACGGCATTTCAGACATTGAAGGCAAGCGTTATATGCATCACTATAACATGCCGCCGTATTCAACGGGCGAAGCGCGCATGATGCGCAGCACCAGCCGCCGCGAGACGGGGCATGGCGCACTCGCGGAGCGGGCGCTGATGCCTGTGCTGCCCAGTGAGGAGGCGTTCCCATACGCAATCCGGACGGTGTCGGAGTGCATCAGCTCCAACGGTTCGACCTCTCAGGCCAGCGTGTGTGCCAGCTCGTTGTCGCTGATGGACGCGGGCGTACCTTTAAAAGCGCCGGTCGCCGGCGTGGCGATGGGTCTGATCAAGGACGATAATACGGGCAATATTGCGATACTGTCGGATATCCAGGGGCTGGAGGATTTCTTCGGCGACATGGATTTTAAAGTGGCGGGCACAAGCGAAGGCATCACGGCGATACAGATGGACATCAAGATCAAGGGCATCAATGAGGAGATTCTCACACGGGCGCTGGCTCAGGCGCATGAGGGCCGCATGCACATACTGGACAAGATGAACGCCGTGCTGCCGGCACCGCGTGAAAACATGTCCAAATACGCCCCGCGCATCTACCAGTTCACCATCGATCCTGAGAAGATCCGCGAAGTCATCGGCT
>CAZNVX010000161.1:0-6939 GCA_964576225.1 uncultured Christensenellaceae bacterium | reverse complement strand
ACAAGCTGTTCCTGCCGTATGTGGCCTGCCAGTATGAACTCATTACAGGAGATATCCGTTTATTTGACGAGGAGGCTGCTTATCTTGAGGGGTGTCCGATACCGGATGGACGCCATGATATATATGAATCATTCCCAACCACCCAAATGCGCGAGAGCCTGTTCTGTCACTGCGTTCGCGCAATCGACTCGGTTGCGTTTGGTGAAAACGGTTTGCCTTTGATGGGAACCGGCGACTGGAACGACGGTATGGACAAGGTGGGCGCTGACGGCAGAGGGGAAAGCGTCTGGCTTGCGTTCTTCTTCGTGGAGGTGCTGCGCCTGTTTGCTGACCTTTGCCGTTTGCGCGGTGAAACAGCAATGGGCAAGCTGTATGACGACAAGCGCGTTGCATTAAAAGCAAACATTGAACAAAATGCGTGGGACGGTGAGTGGTATGTTCGCGCTTTCTTTGACGACGGCACGCCGCTGGGCAGCCGGTCTTCGCTGGAGTGCCGTATCGACCTGGTATCGCAAGCCTGGGCTGTGATATCCGGCGCTGTGCGGGCGCATCAGGCTTTTGACTCCGCTGCCGACCATCTCGTGATGAGAGAGGAAGGCGTCATCCGTCTGCTTGAGCCGCCATTCGATAAATGGGAGAAGGACCCGGGTTACATAAAAGCATACCTCCCGGGTGTGCGCGAGAACGGTGGCCAATACAGCCATGCGGCAGCGTGGTTTGTAATAGCGGCGACAAAGCTTCGGCTTAAGGATGAAGCGCTTGCGCTTTTCCAGTTGATCAACCCGATCAATCATACGCGGACGCCCGCAGGTGTGGAGAAGTATAAGGGCGAGCCTTATGTGATGGCGGCGGACGTCTATTATAACGATGAGCATAAGGGGCGCGCCGGCTGGACATGGTATACCGGGACAGCCGGGTGGATGTACCAAGCGGCGGTGATCCATCTGCTCGGGCTGCACATAGAGCGAGGCGCTCTTCGTGTCTGTCCGTGTGTGCCCGATGATTTTGGAGATTATACCATTGAATATCAAAAAGATGAAGCGCAGTATATCATCACTGTGGAGCTGACGCCCGGTTACGGTGACGCCGCCTGGCTCAGCCTGGACGGGGGCTCGAAGACAAAAAGTCTGCCGCTTGATCACACGCACGGTGTTCACAGAATATTAGCTTGTTGGCAGTCGTGATCAAATGATATACTTGTTTTATGAACAACGATTTTTTGCCTATGTCTCGTCATGAGATGGCGGCACAGCATATAGATCAGCTCGATTATATCGTGGTGACTCCTGACGCCTATGTGGATCACCCTTCCTTCGCGGCGGCCATTATCGGCCGTTTTGTTCAGAGCCTGGGATACGACGTCGGTATCATCGCACAGCCGAACTGGGAATCCGCAGACGATTTTATGGCGCTTGGCGCCCCGAAATATGCTTTTCTGTTAAGCGGGGGCAACATAGACGGCATTGTCAACATGTATACGGCTGCCAAAAGATTGCGCCGCCACGATGCCTACTCTCCCGGCGGCCAGGCGGGGCGTCGCCCGCCGCGCCCCACCATCGCTTATACGGCGCGTTTAAAGCAGGCTTTCAAAGACATACCGGTAATCATCGGCGGCGTCGAAGCGTCAAATCGGCGTTTTGCGCATTATGATTATTATGAGGATAAGGTGCGCCGCTCCTATCTTGCGGACGCCAAGGCAGATTTGCTCGTGTACGGCATGGGCGAAAAGCCGATTGCGCAGATATGTGCGCGGCTGAAAAATGGCGAATCCGTCCGCGATATTACGGGTGTCCCCGGCACTTGTGTCCTGCGCGGTTCCCTCAAAACCATGAAGGATTATATCATGCTTCCGTCGTTTGAACGCGTTGCGGAAAGCAAAACAGAATTTGCGAACGCGTGTCGAATCATCCATCAGAACACGGCGCAGCGGGGGAAGGCATTGGCGCAGGCGCATGGCGACCGGTATCTTATCCAATATCCGCCGCCGCCGCCGCTTTCAACGCCCGAGATGGACAGTATATACAGTCTGCCTTTCCTGCGGCGCGCGCACCCGTCCTACAGTCAGCCGGTGCCGGCTTTGTCCGAGGTGCAGTTTGGACTGATCACAGTGCGGGGCTGCCCCGGGCAGTGCGCGTTCTGCTCGATATCCGCGCATCAGGGCAAGCGCATTCAAAAACGATCCAAAAAATCCGTGGTGGAAGAGACGCGGCGAATCGTGCAGATGCCTGAGTTCAAAGGTGTCATTCCGGACGTTGGCGGCCCCACTGCTAACTTTTTTGATGCCGTCTGTACATCCGGCAACCCAGCAACGTGTACCCGCAGCTGCCTGACTCCGCAAATCTGCCCGAATCTTAAGGTAAGCCATAAGGGGCTGTGCGAGCTGCTGGAGGCTGTGGAAAAGGTGGAGGGGGTCCGGCGCGTGTTTATCCGTTCAGGGATCAGGTATGATTATCTTTTGGCGGACAAGGACGGCCGGTTTCTTGACCGGCTGATCAGAAAGCATGTCAGCGGTCAGCTCAAGGTGGCGCCCGAGCATGTGAGCGGCGAGGTGCTGCAACTGATGAATAAGCCCGGGTATCCCGCATATGAGCGTTTCGCCAAGCGGTTCACCGATTTGACGCGGCGGACGGGAAAACCACTGTATCTGCTGCCCTATTATATATCCTCTCACCCGGGAAGCACGTTGCAGGATGCCATCGAACTGGCGCTAACGCTAAAAAAACAGGGCTTTGTGCCTGAGCAGGTGCAGGATTTTTATCCTACCCCCGGCACGCTGTCGACGTGTATGTTTCATACCGGCCGGGATCCTCTTTCGGGGAATTCTGTATATGTGGCAACAACGCAGCAAGAGAAGACGATGCAGCGCGCGCTGCTTCAGTTCGACAAGCCGCGGAACTGGCCGGTCATTCGCAAAGCACTCTCCATTGCGGGGCGCGAGGATCTAATCGGCATGGGACGGGACTGTCTTGTCCCCCCCGATTCGCATACCCGGCATGGCATGCGCAGGCATGCTCCCGCTGTCGGGAACAGACCCGCAGAAGAGGAGAACGGGGGCGGGAAGCGTAAAAAGAATGATTCGGCACGCGGGCGGAAAACCGGCAAATCTCAGCCAAAAAAAGCATCGCAGAGCCAACCCAGGCACACAGGAGTGCCCGCCGAAATGAAGGACCAAGCCAACAGGAGGACCGGGAAATGAAAAAAGCGTTGCTTTTAATCAATGACATCCGTGATTTTGTGGATGATGACGGTGCCGTTACTGTGGATAAACCGGCCCAGGATTTAAAAGATAATATTATCCGGGCTATCCTAAGACTGAGCAGGAACGATTTGCTCGTTCTGGCGAACGACAACCGTGGCGGCAATCAGCCGCGCCCGGAGAAAAAGCTGTTCCCGCCGCATGCGCTGGCTGGCACCGCTAGCTGCCAAACCGTGCTGGCTGATGCGGTTGCGGGCGCAAAGGCGCCGACGATCACCATAAAAAAGCAGCGTTACAGCGCGTTTCATGGCACAGGGCTGGCAGATATGCTTCGGGCCGCCGGTACGGACAAGCTATACCTGGCAGGCCTGTGTACGGACATCGGTGTGCTTCACAGCGCCGTTGCCGCATACAATTTTGGCTTTAATACGACAGTTCTGGGTGACTGTGTGGCGGCTTGTGACCCGCAGGCACATGACTTTGCCTTAAGGCATTTTCACAATGTGCTTGGCTTTGACATAACGAACAGCGCGGATCTATAACGTTGCCCGGGCTGACGTTAGAGCAAAAGGCTCCAGGTATAACTTTCATTTTATTAATTTGTATATTGTGGTATAATTAGTAGCATCACAAACAAGGAGTGCGGCTTATGAAAAGAATACTGATCGTTGACGACGAACCCAGTCTGATCAAAGGGCTCCGCTTTAATCTGGAGCAGCAGGACGGCTATACCGTGGATGAAGCACTCGATGGGGAACAGGCTCTCGAGATGTTCACAGCCGGCAAATACGATTTGATATTGCTTGACCTGATGCTGCCCAAGATAGACGGCATGGAGGTATGTCAGCGCATACGAAGCGTCTCCAATGTCCCCATCATTATGCTTACCGCCAAAGACGACGATATGGACAAGATCATGGGTCTCGAATTTGGTGCCGATGATTATCTGACCAAGCCCTTTAACATGCTGGAGCTCAAAGCGCGCATCAAAACCATATTCCGCCGCATGGAAGGAACAGATAAATCAAAAGAGCCGCAGATTCTTCGGGCCAGGAACATGACTGTGAACTTAGAGAACAGAAGCGTGGAGATTGATGGCAATGACGTGGCTTTAACGGCCAAGGAATTTGATCTGCTCCAGCTGTTCATCACAAATAAAGGTAAGGTTTACGACAGAGAAAAGCTGCTGGAGCTGATCTGGAAATATGAGTATCTTGGGGATCTGCGAACGGTGGACGTGCATATCCGCCGGCTGCGGGAAAAGATCGAGCATAATCCGGCCAAGCCAGAGTTTATACTGACAAAATGGGGAGTGGGATACTATTTCTCGGATAAATAGCCTTCTGTATTCGATACGGTGGCGCTTTGTATTGATCAATTTGATCGTGGCTGTCGTTGCGTTTGCGGCGGTGACGCTGGTGATAGCTTATCTGGCGGAAGATTATCTTGTCAATATACGCATCAGGGACCAGCTCAAAAACACGAACAGCGTGGCTGTCAGCATGGCCCCGTATTTAAGCAGCTCCAATTCTCTTAAGATGCACGAGCTCGCGGAAGAAAGCTCCAAGAAATATGGCGGCCGCTTCCTGGTGCTCAATAAATCCGGTATTGTTCAGGTCGACAGCTTCTCAATGCTCAACGGCCAAAAGCTGGAGCACAAAGAGATTTCCGATGTGCTCCTGGGGCCGGGGGATACGTCATACGGTTTTCATAAGATCGACAATGAGACAGGGGGCGCGTTTTACTCGGTATATTATACGGCTGCGGTGGTCTACGATTCGGAGACGATCGGGGCCGTGCTGTTCTCAAACGATATTCAGGATGTGGTCAACATCACCCGCGATTTTGTTAAAGTGCTCATCATGATCTCGATTGCCGCCAGCCTGGTGTTTGCTGTTGTCAGCATCATACTTTCGGGTTATATAACTAGGCCGATCAACGATCTGAAAGCCGTGGCTCTGTCTATATCCCGCGGCAATCTGCATCAGCGTATCAGGGTGTCGGGCAAGAACGAAATGGCGGCGCTGGCCAATACGTTCAATACGATGAGCGAGAAGCTGGAAAACATGGACCAGAAGCGCAGTGAGTTTGTATCCAACGCCTCGCACGAATTGAAAACGCCGCTCAGCTCAATGAAGATACTGATCGAATCGCTGCTTTATCAGGATGGTGTTGACGAGAAGATCTACAAAGAGTTTCTTGGTGACATAAACAGAGAGATTGATCGCTTAAGCGAAGTCATCACAGGGCTGCTGACGCTGGCCAGAACGGACAGTGAAACGGAGGCTCTGAACCTCGACAAAATACTGCTAAGCGAGCTGGTATTCAAATCCGTGACGGCGTTAAAACCCATCGCCAACGAGAAACGCATCACATTGTACTACACCGTCAATAACGATCTGGAAATAGAATGTGATGCCCTCAAGGTGATGCAGGCGGTCATGAATCTGGTTGAAAATGCCATCAAGTATACTGATCCGGGCGGAAGCGTACAGGTTGTGCTGCAAAAAGCCGGCCCGGATGCGGCTATTTCCGTTAAAGACAACGGCTGCGGTATACCTGAACAGGATATTCCTTATCTCTTTGACCGATTCTACCGCGTCGATAAGGCCCGTGCGCGAGGCACGGGAGGGAGCGGCCTCGGGCTGCATATCGCCCAGAAAATAGCGCTGCTGCATGGCGGCAGCATCGATGTGCAAAGTGAGGAAGGCAAGGGCAGCACGTTTACGCTCTACTTGCCCATCAAGGCTTAGGAGTGATTGCATGGCGATAAAAAAATTGGTTGTTTGTCTACTGGCGCTGCTTTTGCTGATGACGGCAGGCTGCATCAACAACAACGTGAAAACGGCAAGCAAGAACATACCGGACATCAATCCGAATGCGGAGACCGCCAATAAAGACAGGGCGGATGTCATGCTGTACTTCTCTTATCGCGGAGAGAAGCTGCTGGCAGGCGAATCCGTTACGATTGACGTACCGGTCAGTGATTCACTCGAAGCGGCGGTGGTGCGGGCGCTGATTGCGGGTCCGTCCGTGAACCGGGCAGAGCTGGCCGGGCTTTTCTGGAGCGGCGTTAAGCTTGTCGGCGTGGATACGAACGCCGATTATCTGTTTATTACGCTGAGCGAGGAGTTTGTATCCACCGCTCCTGAAAAAGTTGTGCTGGAAGAGGGCAGTGTCGCGGATCAGAAAAAGCTGGCCATCTGTTCGATTGTCAACACGATTATTGAAATGGGCAGATATTCCCGTGTGCAGATATATGTGGACAGGCAGGGGGGCGTGGGGCAGCGGATAACGCTCCTTGAAGCGGGCTGGGAGGAAAGCAGCGCTTATCTTGAGCCGCTGGGCCGTATGCGCCATTTGATATTGACGCCGGAGAACACGCTCATTGAGGCGCTCGGTTCGTTTGCAAAGAAGGACTGGGCGAGGCTGTATAATTTTACAGCCTACACCAACCGCGATGGGTCCCTCAAGCCGGATATTGAGACGTTTGCTGAGGCGCTGGCTGAAAAAGGCAATGTGCTTGAAAGCTTCAGCGTAACGGACTCCAATGTATCCAGTAATGGACAATCGGTTGTCATCATGCTCGACTACACGATAAAAACACGAGAGGGAGACCCCATCAGCCGTTCCAACATTCCTGTTGTGCTTGTGCGTGAAGAGGATATATGGAAATTCTCATATTCATCACTGGTTGACGTACTGATCAATGCGGGATAGAAAGGACACAATGAAACAGGCGA
>CAZNVX010000160.1:0-6950 GCA_964576225.1 uncultured Christensenellaceae bacterium | reverse complement strand
CACGACGCTCTTCCGATCTGATCTGAGCAACGACAGCCGTGCGGCACGGGCGAAAGCCAAAAAACGCAGGCCATGGAGCCTTAAGAAAAAAATCATACTCTGCAGTGTGTGCACAGTGCTGGCTGTGATGCTGGCCTTCGGTGCGTATGCGTACGCCATATTGCGGGATCCGATGGGCCAGTTTAAAAACGTGGCTCAACAATATGGGACGCCGGCCCGCACCCAAGCGCCCACTCAGGTTCAGGCCGGTGCTGAAATTGACAGCACGCCGCAAAGCGCGGCGGACAGCACGCCGGAACCGCCCCCCACGCCGGATGAATATGAACTGCTGCTGGCGCAGGCAGATCTCTCGCTTCTTAAAAACATTGTTAATGTGCTGCTCATCGGCGTGGATCATGCTGAGGAACGCGATACATGGAGCGGCAAGAAAGCCTTCCACGCGGACGTGATGATTGTGCTGGCCATCAACACGGATACGGGCACCGTGGATATGATATCGCTTCCGCGCGACACATATGCCAATATACCCGGCGTTGAGGGTATATATAAGCTCAACGCGTCCATTGACTGCGGCGGCGGCTGGCCCGCCGAGAGCGGCTTTAACAAGGTCTGCGAGGCGGCAAGCTGGATGCTGGGCGGCATACCAGTGCAGTATTATTATGCCGTGAACATGAACGCCGTGAAGGCGCTTGCGGATGCCATCGGCGGGGTGGACTTTGACCCGGAAATGGATTTTCGAATCCAGGGGCGCTCATATACAAGAGGGATGCAGCATATGAACGGCCAGGCAGTGCTGGATTATCTGCGCGTTCGTAAGGACCTGGGCACACTGTCGGGGGACCGGAACCGGATTGACCGCCAAAAGCGCATGCTTGTGGCCATATTTGATAAGCTCAAAGCGTCCAATATGTTGGTGAAGCTGCCTGAAATCCTTGGCGCTTTTGACGGGCACCTCTATACCAACACGACACTGGCGCAGACGGCAGGCCTTGCGGCATACGCCTACAACGTGGACAGCGAGAACATACACATGCATTCGATGGGCGGCCAGTACCGCAACATATTCAACTGGAACTTCCTGCTGACGGATCAGTCGGATCGCGTTGCGCTGATCAAGCAGATCTATGGCGTGGATGTGCCCATTTACAAGGAGTATACGGCTGCGGCTGCGTCGTCCAAATGGGCATCGATGCAGCGTAGTGTGGTATTAAGCGGCGCAAGAAGCGTACTCGGCAAGGTTCGAGCCAAGCTGGACGCCGATGCCAGGCTGCCCGTGTATGTGGCGCCGACGCCCACGCCTTTGCCCACGCCGACCCCATCGGCGACACCCGCGCCCACCAAATCGCCCACGCCGACCCCATCGGCGACGCCCACGCCCACCAAGACGCCCAAACCGACCAGCACGGCATCGCCGTCGCCCACGCCTGCGCCGACAGAGACGACGACGCCCACCAATACGCCCGCGCCGACAGAGACAACGACGCCCACCAGTCCACCCGCGCCGACAGGAACGGCTGCCCCCACCGATACGCCAGGCTCAGGCTTGAGCTCTGTACGCGGGGCAGACACGCTAATGATGCTCAAGGCCGCTGCGATCAACAGCACAGCCATACCCCCGGGTTACCGAAAGTATGGCAGTGATGTGTGGAATTTCTATTACAGCGTCAAGCGCCAGGTGGATTCGCTCAAATCCACCGAAGCATCCATCAATCAGGTCAAGTCGAATATTGCCAGGCTCTGCTCGATGTTTTCTATCGGCGTCCCCAGCTGGCGTGTGAACTACGAAAAAAACAGCAACGAGATCTGGGTGGACTTCAACTGACGCGGATAGACTGTCGTATGGCAGCCACCGCCTCATTTTGCCGGCGCGTGCCGTATATTCTGATGCCGGGCAGCGAAGAACGAAAAAAGAAAAGGCCGGGTTTAAGCCCCGGCCTTTGCCGTGCGCTGATTTTCAGGCGCAGCGTTTTTTTCTGACGGAAATGAGCGCAAGCATGCAGGTAACGGCTGCCGCCGCCGCTCCGGAAATACCGATCGTCATGTGGAAGCTGATGCCTGCGGCATCCGTTCCGTTTGAACTGATCCAAAGACCGCAGACCAGCATGCTGAACAATAGCAGCAGCGTGACAACCGATATGATGATGGTGATAACTCTTAACATGACTCCCTCCTTTACCTTGCGGCAAGCGTGATTGCCAGCGCCGCAGTTGCGAGCCCTGTAATCACATTGGCGATGCCCAGCCGTGAGTGAAACCTCTTTCCGGCCTCGTCCGTACCCTTGCGGATCCACTGGCCGCACATCAGCTGACAGAGCAGCAGAAGCGCCGTCACCGCGGCCACAATAATTGTGATAATCTCCATTTTGTTACTCCTTTAAATATATTAAAAATAAATATCGATCAAATCGTTAATCAATCGGTCTCGCTGCGGCTTATCCAAGATATCCGCGCCGCAGTAGCGGAAAAAGGCGTCATGGCGCAGCGCCATCAGGTTGGTCAGAGAGAAAAGCTGCAGGGCAATCAAGCGCAGTGCGTTTTCATCGTGCTTACCCTGGCAGGCCTCGCGCAATGCGGGCAGCAGGTAATTCGCTGCGCTAAAATCACCCGACATCAGCTGAAACTGCGCACCCAGCCGCATTTCCTTCTCGTGCCGCGCACCGGCGTCGCACAGCGCAATCATCATTTGCTTGAGCCGGTCCGCAGGGGAGAGGCCGGGCGGCGGCGCTGCGCGAAAAGCATCCATGATACCGATCATCACTTCGCCGATGGCGATATATAGCAGGTTCTCGCGCGACTGAAAATGGTAGTTGATCAGCCCCACGCCCACGCCTGCGCGCTGAGCGATCTGCCGCACCGTGACGGTGCAGACATCGTCCGTTTGGGCTATCAGGTCCTTGGCTGCCTTGAGTATTCGTTCCTTCGCGTCTTTGTCTGACATAACAGCCTCCTTTTATACTGAACAAGTACTGAACATGATCAATATACCATAGCAGAATGCGCCTGTCAACAGCTTTATCAACAACTTATTTTAAAACAACATCATGCAAAAAAAAGAAAAAGCCTGCCGTATCACAGCAGACTCTTGCTTGCGCGTGAGCGAAAGTTTCAAACCGGCTTACCACGGGCGGCGGCCCCATCTGAATTCGCGCTTGCACCATGGAGAGACGGCAGAACGCTTGACCACCTTGTGGTTGCTGGAGGACGCGTCAATCATCATGCCATTGCCAATGTAGATGGCCACATGGCCGATTTTGCCTTTCTTACTGCTCCAGAAGAACATCAGGTCGCCGCGCTTCAAATCGCTGATTGACGAAATCTTTTTCCACTCGCTCACCTGAGAATAGCCGGCAGCGTTATAACGGCCGCGGTTGGAGCCCGCCTGCTTTAAACAGTAATGCACTAGGCCGGAGCAGTCGAACGATTTAGGCCCTTCGGCGCCGCCCACATACGGTTTGCCCAGTTGTTTTTCGGCCACCGATATCATTTCTTCGATGTTCGCTTTGCTGCGCAACGATTCCGCCACAGACGGATGAGGCTTGGCGTTGGGCGAGTAGATCAAATCCAGAGTTTTCTCGCCCGTCTTACCGTCGATCGTCAGATTGTTCCGCTTCTGAAAGTCCTTCACGGCCTGTACTGTCTCGGTGCCGTAATAGCCGGTTGCCTTATTCAGATACCCAAGAGCCTTGAGCTGCCGCTGCAGGCTGTCCACATCGGAGCCGCGTGTTTTCTCCAGCAGCACGTACGGCTTGGCGTCGTCCGAATAGACGGCGTACAGCGTGTCCACATCCGCGACACCGGTCTGTTCCATGCCTGCCTGGCGCTGAAACCATTTGAGGGCGGTCTCGGTGGCTGAACCGAACTTTTGCGTCGGTTCATCGAGGTCAAGATATCCAAGATCCATCAGCCGCTCCTGCAGCGCCTGCACGTTATCGTTCTCGTCGCCCCTAAGCAGCATGGGGTCTTCCGTGACATCGGGCGCTGTGGTGGGGATGGGTTCGGGTGTGGGCGTGGGCAGCGGCGCTGCCGTGGCTGAGGGAGTGCCGGTGGGCACGGTCAGACCGACTGCGCTGGCCTGCTGCACGCCTTTGATGCCGGGCCGCAGCACCATCAGCAGCACGGCGCCGGTTATCAGAACGCCCGCCACGCAGATAACAGCAAGCTTGGCGGGCAGGCTCAAATGCGCCAGCCAATTGCGAAAGCGGCGAAACATGTTTTTTTTATGTTGAGTTGAGCTTGTTCTGCGATCCAGCATCGGCAGCCTCCAAAAAATCGTCTGCTCTCACCCTTAAATATTACAATAAGGTTACAAAAAGATGTCTGTATTATAACGCCAAATGCGGAAAAAGTCCACATGTTTTCCCATCAGACACCATTATACCCTTTTGAGTATGATAATAAAACGCTGTCGGAGGACAAGATAGGATTATGATACATTTCGCATTGTTATATGGTATAATACCACTCGAATCTTGAAAAGAGGTAGCAGGATGAACAATCCGGTGCGGTTAAGCCTCCGGTGAGAGGGATTACACAAGGTGTTATATGCCTGTCAAAGCTGTGGGACGGAATACCAGATGGAATCAGACGGCGATAGGCTCTGGTGCACCAGTTGCGGCAGTGATTGGACGATGTCTCAGTACGGTGAGCTTATGGGTCGAGATGGTGAAAGGGTGCATATTCCCAACATGAGGCGCTGAGACAACAGGTGCGCGCCATGATCGAAGCAGGCACGTGTTTATTTTCAACCGATGTGGTGGTGGACAGCCTGCCCAATGCCGACGGTTACGTCCGTATGGGTGAAGGCAAGCTGACGCACGATTTGAACGGCTTAACACTGGAGGGCCATTTTGGCGGACAGTCGTTCTTGCTCAGGAAAGATCCGCTCTCAATGTACTCCTGCCATATCGAATATGATTACATGGGCAATGGGGACTGCATTGATCTCTCAACGCTGGAGGATACGTATTACATATACCCGAAAAAAAGAATTGGTCGGCAATAAAAATATCGCTGGCTGTTGAAGAGCTGTATATGTATACCGCACGAGAAGTATAAAGCGCAGATTCTTAACTCTGCTGCGTTGTCTTAAGAAAGCATGGCACTGTTTTATAAGACAGCCCCAGGATACGACCAGATGTCAACACAAACAAGAAAAGCCCTTGATGGCTTTTGCGTACTCTAAAATACGGTGGTATATGAAGAGCGGCTGCTTAGCCTGCGGTATCGTCTCGCGGCGGCGGATCCTCGTCCTTTTTGCCGGTGCGGAACATCTTGGCGATGGTGCCAGAAATCGGGATCGCGAAGAAGATCACCCAAGTGGGGTGCCAGGTGTGCGCCAAAAAACCGACCAGCAGGAACGTGATGACGCACAGCATAGAGACCACACCTGTTACCTTGCCGACGATATCCCTGCGGTTTGTAACGATATCCACGATAATGGAGACCAGCGGGATGGAGAGGAACACCAGCCACGTGGGGTTCCAGACTTGCAGTGTAAAACCGATGACTAAAAAAAGGGCTGTAGCCAGCAGCGCGGTCAGGCTGATGACAAGACCGCCGAAGGTTTTGTTCTTGCTCATAAAAGTGCCTCCATATAACATGATTACACAGACATTATATGACGGATCAGCCCGAGAATCAATCGGCGGATAAAAATACGCGCCTTTTCATAAGCAAGAAGCGGGGGTGAGCGCGATGAAATGGCTATGGCTTTGCCTGGTGATTTTGCTGCGGCGGTTCTGTGCGGTTGTGCGGAAAGACGACTGCAGCCACACTGTCGGGCAGGTGCGCGACACGGAGAAGGACATTGGTTATTTGCGCTCTCCAACGCGACAGAGACAGCCGGCGGCGCGGCTGGAGAATACCTGGTTGATCTGGATGCAAGTAATCAGGGCGAACTCAGGCGTGCCGGCGGCATTTGCGTCCGATGGCCCGTTTGTCCGCTATTACAGGGTTTAAGCAGCCAAGAACTGCTATAATGCGAGCACGGCCCGGGCGGTGTTTTCGTCCGTGACCACCGTGTCCACCCATTGGCCCACCATTGTGGCGCGCAGTATGGCGGCCTTGGTGACCCCGCAGGCGACGACGATCACTTCGCGTGCGCGCGGGCGGGCTTTCTCCAGACTCCCGCCCAGTCTACGTTCCTGGATGGGGTGGTCGACCAGGCGGCCGGAGCCGTCCAGAAAGTTCAGGCAGATGTCGCCCACGCAGCCGATGGCCTTGAGCTCTTCAAACTCCTGATCCGAAACGGCGCGGGTGCTGACCAGCGTGGGGTGCCAAAGCGGACCGATGCCCAACACCAGTATATCCGCGTTTTCCGAAAGCTCCACCACGTCGCGTATGGTGGGGTCGCTGAGCAGCAGATCCCGCTCCTTGCGGCCGGCCACGATGCCCGGCGCGTGCAGCGGGCATATTTTTGCCGACAGCCGCTCGGCCAGCGTATAGGCGATCTGGTTGGGTGTGACGTCTTTGTCGAAGCCGAGCCCCCCCGCGAAAGGCACCACGGTGACACCGGGAAAGTGCAGGGGCACAAATTCAGAGACAACCGCCGCCAGCGTGGCGCCCCAAAAGGTGGCCACGCAATCGCTGTGGCGCAGTATGCCCGCCAGATAACTGGCAGCGGCACGGGCCCCGGCCTGTATGCACGGCTCCGGGCCGGCGCAGCGCACCACCTTGGCGTGCTTGATACCAAATTTGGTGCACAGCGCCTGCTCAAGCTCCAGTATGCCGGCCGACGCGGTGTTGACCTCGATGCGGATAATGCCGAGCTCCTCGGCTTTTTGAAGCAGCTTGCCCACCCACACGCGCGATACGCCAAGCTGTTCGGCAATATCGTTTTGTGTCAGATTGTACACATAATACAGCTCTGCTGCGAGTGTGACACGCTGCAGCATCTCCTGAGATAATCCCTGTGCTTTATGCCGTCCCATGTAAGCCCCTCAAACAAACAAA
>CAZNVX010000159.1:0-6960 GCA_964576225.1 uncultured Christensenellaceae bacterium | reverse complement strand
ATCCGAAATCTCCAGCGCATCGTCCAGGTTCTCCACGCGCTTGGTAACCGTTCGCTGCTCATAAAACGCCAGCTCACGCTGCAGCACGTCGATGATCGCCGGTGCCCGCAGTCTGTAGTCCTCGCTGTCCGCCTCGTCCGTCTGATCGATCAGCGCCAGCGCCATATCATATACATCCTGTGCCGTCATAGTCCTCACTTCCTTCACTCATATATTTCCCGTATTACAAAACAGCGTCCGCAGGAGCCGCCCATGCAGCCCCGCCACGATAATATCGTTTATAGGCCCCGCCACTCAAAAGCCTTCCCCTTGAGGGGAAGGTGGCCCATCGGCACGCTCTGTGCCGGTGGGACGGATGAGGTGTCCTCATTTTAGCCCGTGTAAACGCCGCTGCCGCAGGGCGGGCTTTTTACCCCCGCCCCCGCAGCAACCGTCTTACATCTGCACCGCCTCAATCTGCACCGCTTCCAGCGCCGGAGCATCCAGCGGATCGCCGTCGTCGTCCACAAGCGATACGTTGACCATGTTGCCACTCTTGTGACGCGCGGTGTCAAACAGCGCGATATACGCTGTTTCGCCTGCGCCCACCGTCACGTTTTTAGCGCCCAGCGGCGCTCTCGGGCCGTCGCCCGCCGCAATGCGCACCACAGCCGCCGCCGCGCCGCCGTTGGCCACGCGCAGCGCCATACGGTTGTCCTTGCCCATCGGCACCGTCTGCGCCGCCGCGCCAGCCGTAATCAGCGCTGTCGCCATCACATCCGTCACGCCGCCGCTGATCGAAAATACACTCACATTTGCCATTGCCAATTCCTCCTTATATATCCGTCTCGTCAGCCGTCGCCAGATCCACCCGCACCAGCTCGCCGGGGCGTATCACCGTGCCGCCATACAGATGCAGTACCTTGAACGCGTCTGCAAACGTCTTCTCCGGGCTATACCGCTCGATCATGCTGGCGGGTATCTGCTCGGCCAGCGCAATGGCCTGCCGCGTGAACGCCATGCAGTGGTGCACGTCGCCCGTCTTCTTGATGGAATTGGAGACATACACGCCAAAATTGAGGTAGCTGCCCTTAAAGCCCTTGTCCATCACCTTCTCGTTGGTCTGCTGGAACACAATCTTGCCGAGCACCAGCTTGGTATAGATCGCGGGCGATATCACAAGAAATCGTTCCTCCTCAAACGGCACGTCGCTCTCCAGCAGCGCCTGCTCAGCTTCGGCCAGCGTCGAGAGTATCGACGCAGACGTCACCGTCTCGTTTTCGATCACGCTGCCTGCCTGATCATGAAACCCCGCCAGATATTCATCCAGCGTCTGCGCCAGCGCCTTCTTGGCCTCACGCACCTCCACGCCAAACACCTCGCCCTGCGCCTGAGCCTTGTCCACTCTGTCCACCTCAACGTTGACGTACTTGGCCTGCGTGATGTACAGATCCTGATTGTAGCTGCTTTTCTGCTCCAGCGTGATGTCCTCGCCCGGCGTATAGTCGCGCACGGTGGGGCGTCCCACGCCCGCGATGTGCAGCACGTCGCCCTTTTTGGTGATCTCGCCGATGATCGGCCCCTTGTACATCAGATTTTTGAACACGCAGTCGCGCCCTCTGTCCGTCATCAGCTCCCTGGCCAGCACCTCCGGCCTGAATCCTTCATATGCCAATTTTGTTTCCTCCTTTGTGTTATTGCTTTTTTCCCGTCAGATAAGCCCATATCCGGCTGTGATTGCGCTCCAGATCACCCGGCGACATGCGGGCGATGGCCTCTTCAGACAGCGGTCTTTGCGCCGCATCCCCGGTGCCCAGCGCGCCGCCCATGCTGGCTGCGGCGTTTCGCGCGTTGGTTTGCCGCGCGCCAAGCTGCTTTTCCAGCTCTGCCGTTCGGTATGACAGATACGCCTCTTTGAGCGGCACGCCGCATCTCCATTCCGCCATCACGCTTTCAGGCAGCCTCCGAGGGTCCTGCTCGGGATACGTCTGCATGAATGTTTTAAGCTGTGCGTTGATTACCGCCTGCGCATCGCCCTCCAGCGATCCTTTAAGCGCCCCCAGCGCTTCCGCTTCGGGCAGACCGCGACGCCGCGCATAACCCTTTGCCAGCGCCGCCAGTTCCCCGTATTCGTTAAGCTTCTGCGCAGCTTCGCTCAGCCGCCCGTTCACCTTGTCGTAGTTCAAGCCCTTCTGGGCGTATTCCGCCGCCGCCTCACGCGTCAGCGGCCGCTCTTCCTTGTTGTACCGCACCGTCAAAAACGGCGCCTCACCCGCCACCGCTTCCCCCGTGGTTTGGGGCGCGGCTTGCGTGTCTGGCTCCGGCTGGCTGGCCGGCATCTCTTCGGCCTGTGGCAGGGCCGTCTCATCCATCATCGCTTTTCTCCTTTTCGTTTTTGTGTATCAAAAAAGAGCCCCGTGGTTTGAAGGCTCTTTGTTTGTACAGTTTTTTGTCTCTTAGTCGTCGTTCATCATATCCCGCACCTGGTCGAATTGTTTGTCACGCCCATGGTCGAGACCTTTTATCGGTGTTTTACGCAGTATCAATACCAACAGCATGATCAGCGCGAATCCGGTAATCCCGAGGAATACCCAGGCAACGGTCAGGTCTGTTCCGGCCGCGGCTGTCTGGCGAATCAAATACGGCACCAGTTTTGTTCTTATTGTCTGCGGATCACTAGTCTCGAGTATATTGTATTCCACACACCAATCTTACCGCGTCTGTTACTGTATCATCATCATTGTTATCGCTGACTGTTTTGCAGCATCCTAAACTCCCATGATCACAGCATCAAAAAAGAGCCCTCAGGCTCTTTTCAATCCCCTTGATGTTTTACAAAGCCAGCACCTTCCAGTCTTTCTTGAGCATGTCCGAGAACGGCTCGCCGATATACAGCACCTCAATGCCCAGCACCTCGAGCGCGTCCACCGCGTCATATCGCTCCGCACACGCCTTGCACGCCACAACCTCCACGCCCTGGTTCATCATGTCCTTCACCATGCCCTGCAGCTCCGTATTTTCCTTGAGCTCCCTTGCGGACGGCCCCCACACGATCAGCCGCACCACGTCGAACCAGCCCTTCACCTTGGCGTTTCTGGTATACATAAACACCATAAACTCCGCCGCCTCGTTATCCGCCGTTGTCCACAGCACCGCCAGCTTGCTTTGTGCGCCCGCTTCATATTCCTTCATCGTGTTATCAACCTCTCTTTCGCCGTTATTATACTGCGCCGTTTGCCCCAGTGCAAGACAGGTCTTCACGCTGCATCGCGGCGTTGGTGTAATAGAACCCGGGCTCCACCACACCGCCGTGTATTGCCCTTTCCGGGCACATGTGATAGCAGCGCCCGCACAGCTCGCAGCGGTGCTGCCACACCGGGGTTCTGGCCGCAAGCCGGATGTTGCCGACCGGGCAGACGCGTGCGCATACGCCGCAGCCGGAGCAGCCGCTGTCCACAAAATAGCTGCCGTCTGCGTGACGGATCAGCGCGTCAGGCGGCGCACCGACCGGCAGACCGGACAGCCTTGAGAGCTGTTTGCGCACCGCTGTTTTGATCCACACCCGATAGAGCAAGCTGATCAGCGCCTCCAGCGGAAGGTTGAAAAACCGCGCGCCCGGCGCACGCACCCGTGTGCGCCGCACGATCACCGGCAGGCGTTTTTGCCAGCTTGTCGCCAGTCTGTCGCGGTTCTCATCCGGTTTGTGAAACGTGTTCTGCGGCATCGGTACGCCATAGACCGCCCTGAGCTTGAGTCCCGCCTGTTTCAGTTCGTTACGCATCTGCCCCGGGGCCGCACCCGCGGCCCCGCCGTATGTCAAAACGGCGAATATATACGCGTCCTTGCGCGCTTCGAGCCTTCGCGCGAACTCACGGACGATCACCGGCAGCTCCTCAAAGTAAACAGGGCATACAATGCCGATCACATCCGCGTCCGTGGCAACAGGGCCGTCCGGCAGTGCCGCAACATCCGACAATGACGCCCCCAGTGCATCAGCGATATCCCGTGCGGCCGACATCGAATTGCCCGTGCCCGAAAAGCAGTAGACTTCCATATCATGCCCTCCGTCATATGCTCTTTCAATGATACCACATACCCGTCGTATTTGATGATCGGCGCCTTTAGCGTTACGCGCCGGAAAGGAGCCCGCCCTAGGCAGCAGGCTCCGTCCCGGCAGGCAGGCCTGCCGCGCAGACCCGCCCGGTCAACCGCTGCTCAAAAGCTCAACGATACGGATCATGACGCTCACCACGCCGGGCACCGCCGCGATCAGCGCGATGCGCCAGGTTCGGCGGCTGCTCTGCTCATGCGAGGTGTTGCGTTCAATCAGCGCAATTTTTTCATCCAGGCGCGAGAGCATCTGATGAAACAGCTTTAGCTCGCCCTCAATGCCGGTCTTGATGCTGTCCATCCGTCCGCCCGTACTGGCCATCGCAACCCGCAGTTCGCTGATCTGTTCCTCTATTTTGCCAATGCGCTGATGCTCCTCCTGCATCGCCCCGGTGCGGGCCGCATCGCACTCCGCGGTCTGCACCAGCAAAGTGCGGTCACCATCGTCCAGCTTCGGTTCCCGCCGGCTGGCGATCTCCTCCAGCCTGGACATCAACTCGTCCTTATCCGTGACCCTCACCTCTTTTTGTTGTTACAGGGTACAGTTTATTATATGCGCGGTCTGTTTTGCGTGCGTGAATGGTTTCACCATCTGCCGCTGCGTATCATGTTTTGCTATCCATTCACGCGCTCCACCGACAGATCGTCCCCGATACGCACGGTATGCTCCACGATGTCCTCTTCACCCTCTGTAAAGAAATGAATATCGGCATACAGCAGCCCGTCTTCGATATACAGCGTCGCGTCGTTGAAAAATTCGCTGACGCCGTTGCGCGCAGCGTATTCCCTGAAATCGATTTCAGCGGACCCACTGCCGTCACGCAGCGCCCAGCCTATGCCCATAGCATCGAAGCCATCCACAACGAAGAATATCCGGCTGCCATGAGGCAAAACCTGATTGTAGTCCACAACCTCGATCAGATCGAGCACCATCCGGCCGCCGCCGTCAAAATCCAGGCGTACCAGCGCATACCGCGCTTCAAAATAATCCCCGTCCTTGGGTTCGCCCCCCTCGGTAAAGTACAGCGCTTCCGGTTCCACGTTGAGAAGCTCAAGCCGGTAATCCCAGCCGTCCGGGCTGTGCGCCGACGCGTCGTAAATCACCGTGCTGTCCCCGTCCTGCTCCCGCACGATCGTCTGCCCGTCGATGGAATAGGATGCCGGCCCCGGCGCCAAAGTCATATCAGGGGCGGGCGTCTCAGCCGCAGGGCTGGGCGCAGGCGCCTCGGTTGGCGCCGCCGTCTCGGGCTCAGCTGTGGCCGCGGGCGTCTGCACAGGCAGCAGCGTTATTGGCCTCGGTGTACAGCCTGCGGCCAACAGCACAAGCAAAGCCCCTGTGATAACGGCCATACGGCAGACATGTTTTAAGTTCATGCTCATATCCCCCCTGTCATTCTATGGGTTTATTCTACATGTTCGCCCTTCTTTTATCAATGTTTTTCATGCCTCCCATTTTGTAACATCGCGTGATGTTACAACGCCTGCGGTATCAGCCCCTGCGCGGCGGCATTGTCCAGCGCTTCGCGGATGACATGCATATCCGCGCCGCTCAGCACGAGCGCTTCCACAGCCTGCGCGATGTCCGCCGGCACCGTGCCGTCTGCCGCGCCGGCCCGCAGCCGCTCCACCAGCTCTGCTGCTTCGCCGTCTTTCGTCCGGTTCTGTGGTTTTTCGGCTCCCTTTGGTGTCATTGCCTGCAAATGCGCCCTTTGCATGTTCTTTCGATCACCCGCTGCAAGCCGCGCCAGCAGATCTGTGGTTTCTCCGTCCTGCATCTGTGCCTGCGGCATCAGGGCTTCCTGCCGTTTCATCGCCGCTTGAGGCAGTGCGGGAGCGCCCGCCTGCATCTGCGCCATTGCCTCCCCCGCGCCGGCACCCTCCGTCTGCATCACCGCGGTCAACAGCTCAGCCTTGCGCGGAATATGGCCGTCCGGGATGCGCTCCAGATACTGTCCCAGCGTAATCTTGCCGCTCCTTAGCAGGTTGTCCAGCGTCTGCAGTGTCTGCACCTGGCTCCACATGGTAGACGGCCCCACATCCAGCTTGAGCCGTAGCGTGTGCGGATCCAGCACGTCGTCGGGTATCGGCACAAACACGCGCTGTCCGTCATTCTCCACAGGTATCATCCGACCGGCCTTATAATAGTGCTGGATGAAATCCAGCCATATCAACCCCACATCCTCAATAAAATTGTAGAACCGCTCCTGCTGTGACTGGAGCGGTACTAGCGCCGCATCCCGCGTGGCAATAAATGCCGACGTGTTTTCCGGATTCTTGATATTGCCCAGCGTCACGTCGTTCGCACCCATCATGCGCATCGTGGTTTCCAGCGTTGCGTTTAGCCCCTGCCACGCGTCGTAGCCCCTGCCCGGCAGGCTCAAATATTGCACCGCGCCGCTGATATCGCCGTTCACAGGGATGGCTCCGGCCACCTTGTTGGTCCATTCGCGAATGCGCGTGCGGTCGTACACCACCTTCGGAAAGCTCATCTGCATCTGCGACAGCTGCGAGAGGGCCAATATCTTGTTGACAAACACCTGATTGGGGATCAGCCCTGTCACCTCGGCCACGCCGTGGCACGAATTCTTGCGTGTGTCCCAGTTCATCAGCGCCAGCGGATAGCGTTTGAGTCCTGTATCCTTCATGGGGGCAATCACCGCGCGCCGCACCGCCTTTTCACACCACACGCGTCCATCCTTCTTCATCATCTTCAAAAGCACGTTGCATTTGCCCGCGTCATCAAGCTCCACCTTGCCGCGGTCGCCCGCCGTGTGTTCATTTTCCTCGTCCGCTGTGATCTCGTCCGTGTTTTCGCAGCCGTTGGCTTTGGCTTCCTCGGTTATATTGATTTTTTCGGCGATTTTAAGGTTT
>CAZNVX010000158.1:0-6982 GCA_964576225.1 uncultured Christensenellaceae bacterium | reverse complement strand
TTATATTTTTTTCGTGTAGACACAAACATATTGACGTGAAAACATATATTCTCTACAACATCTGGTAGGGGCGTCATGTTGAGCCACAATTTTCTTTTTTTTCTTGAAATGAGTTTACATTCGGAGAAGGAATTCTATAAAAAACAACGAATAGTAATTGACATGTGGGGAAAAATGGGTAACAATGGTGACGTGCGGTTTCAAGTGGTGAAATAGTGTTTATATATGGTGTATGAAGAGGCGATAGAGCAGCTTCTAGGCAAATACAAAAGGAAATTAGGAGCAGGCTTTGAAGGGGTCATTGATCGGAACATACTTTCATAGCGTTGATGAAAAGGGGCGGCTCGCAGTTCCCTCAAAGCTGAGGGTAGAGTTGGGAGATCCTTTTTATGTCACGTGCCTGAGCGCCGATTGCCTGTGCGCTTACTCCGAAGAAGAATGGCAGAAGTTTGCGGATAAGCTTAACGCCATACCTCAGACTGATGCCAAAGCCCAGCGTCATGTGCGCATGATATTCTCCAGCGCATGCAAATGTGAGCCCGACAAGCAGGGGCGGGTGCTGCTGCCTGCGCTGCTTCGTGAAAAAGTCGGTATCGATAAGGAAGCTGTGATGATCGGCGCTTCTTACCGCGCTGAGATCTGGGCCAAAGAAAAATGGCAGGCATTTATCAACGAGATGCCCGAGGATGATGGCGATACGATGGCGAGCCTGTCTGCATACGGTATTTAACAATGGCACACCAAACTGTGCTGCTCCGCGAGACGGTGGGAGCGCTGGGCCTAAAACCCGGCATGACGGTGGTGGACGGCACTTTGGGCGGAGGCGGCCATGCCGAATTGATTTTGCAGGGCATCATGCCCGGCGGACGCCTGATTGGCATCGACAAGGATGTGTATGCCCTTCAGACGTCGCGCGAGCGGCTACGGGCATATGGTGACAACGTGGTTTTTGTCCACGACGATTTTCGGAACATCAGGCCCATTCTTAAAGGGCTTGATATAGATGGGATAGACGGAGCGGTGCTGGACCTTGGGGTCTCGTCGTTCCAGCTGGACCAATGTGACAGGGGGTTCTCATACAACTTAGATTCAAGGCTTGACATGCGCATGAACATAAAAGATAAAACATGCGCCGCGGATGTGGTAGGGAATTATTCGCAGCAAGACCTTGAGCGGATTCTTCGGGATTTCGGTGAGGAAAGATGGGCCGCACGCATCGCTGAGTTCATTGTGAGGGAACGCAGCGAGCGGCCCATTGAAACCACCGGCCATCTCGTGGAGGTTATCAGGAAAGCCGTACCGCGTGGCGCGCGGCAGGACGGTCCGCATCCCGCAAGGCGCAGCTTCCAGGCAATCCGCATCGAAGTGAATGGTGAGCTGGACGCCTTGAAATCCGCACTGGCGGATTTGGCATCGGTGCTCAACAACGGTGCGCGGCTGGCGGTCATTACATTTCATTCGCTGGAAGACCGAATGGTCAAGCAGGCGTTTCGCCGCTTAGCAGACCCGTGCGAATGCCCGCACGAATTTCCCGTTTGCGTATGCGGCAAAGTGCCGATGGGAAAGATCATCACAAAAAAACCAATATTGCCTGCAACTGAGGAGATCGAGCAGAACAGCCGGTCCAGGAGTGCGAAGCTGCGCGTGTTTGAAGCACGCAAATAGGGGTGGGGGTCATGCAGACAGCCTTAAAAAGAGTTGACACAGCAAGAGACGTCAGGCCATCCGCGAAAAGAGATGTCAAGATGGAGGGCAACGTCGCATATATTAATAGCGGCTATGTGAGGCAGACGAAGCCGGCCACAGTTGCCAGACCAACCGTTAAAGCAGCGACAAAAACGGCCGTCCGGACACGGACGGGTATAGTTTCTACACTGCTGCTTCTGCTGGTTGCTTTCGGCGCTTTGGCCGTTCTTGTATCGCGGTTTGCCGTTGCGTGCTCGATCGGTGTTGAGAACAATGCGCTCAAGAGAAATATTCAAAAGGTGGAAACCCAGATGGAAGCGCTGAAGCTGGATATGGAACTGCGGAGCGATCTGCAATATGTTCAAAGTGTTGCAAAGGAAAAACTGGGAATGGGCTATCCCCGTCCCGAACAAAAAATCGTGGTTGATATGAGCAACTGATGACAAAAATGCAGCAGGCAAAGGGGGCGCGGAAGGAGCGTGGCGGTGTGCCATTGCCTACCCTCAAATCGAAGAAAAGACTGCTAGCCCTGATGACAGCAGTCGTTGTCGTTTTTGTGGCATTGTCTGTTAAAATGGGGGTTATCATTTTTGCGCAAGGTGAGTTTCTGCAGGAGAAAGCGCTGATTCAACAGACGCGCGACCTCGTGGTTTCCGCTAAGAGGGGCGATATACTTGACAGAAACGGCAACGTGCTGGCGCAGAGCGCCAATGCCGATACGGTGGTGCTGCGGCCTTCGGAATTAAAAAAGGGCAATGTGGACGCCATTGTCAGTGTGCTTGCAGACATACTGGGGCTCGACGAGGAAAGCGTCAGAGCTAAGGCTACGGACACAAAGAAGTCGGAGGTTTGGCTGGCGCGCCAGATCAGTAAAGACGTGGCGAACGAATTGCGGGAGCTTAACCTGCCAGGCGTATACTTTACAATTGATGTCAAGCGGTATTACCCCAATGGTGCTTTTCTGACACAGACGCTGGGCTTTACATCAGTGGACGGGGCTGGCCTGGAGGGCCTTGAAGCTTACTACGATAAATACCTTTCCGGCCAGGACGGGAGAATCGTCTCCGAGGCGGACAACAGGGGCCGGGAAATCCCGCTGGGCGAAAAGGAATATGTGGCGCCCGTCGACGGTTACAACCTGGTGCTGACGATCGACGAAGTTATCCAAAGCTTTCTGGAAAAAGCCCTTGAAGAGTCGTACGTGCAGCAGAATGCCATCGGTGCATGGGGCATCGTGATGGATCCGAGCAATGGGGAGATACTGGCGCAGGCCAGTTACCCGGATTACGATTTGAATGAGCCCCCGCGGGACAACATGGAGCTGCTGACCGAGCTGACGCGCAACAAACTGATTACCGACGTCTATGAGCCGGGTTCAACTTTCAAGGCGGTCACATGCGCGGCGGCGCTGGATAGCGGCAGAACAACTGTGGAATCGCCGTTCAACTGCGGGGGTTCGTATGTTGTGGACGGGCAGATGATCAAGTGCTGGCGTTTCCCGCGTTCACACGGGCACCAGACGTTGTATGAGGCGGTGCAAAATTCATGCAACTCAGCCTTTATGCAGATGGGCCTGTCGATGGGTACCGAGACGTTTTACGACTATATCTATGAGTTCGGCTTCGGCCAGAAAACGGGGATTGCATTCCCGTCCGATCAGGGCGGCATCGTCATGGCGGAGAAATATGTTAAAAACAGTGACCTCGCCCGCATTGCGTTCGGGCAATCGATAGCCGTGACACCACTGCAGCTGATCTCCTCATTCAGCGCAGTGGTGAACGGCGGTTTTTTATATGAGCCGATGCTTGTCAAAGGTTTGCGGGACAGCGACGGAAACTATATAGCGGAATTTGAACCAAAGATTATATCCCAGCCAATCAGCGCGGAAACCTCCGCAACGATGCGCAGCATACTTGAAAGCGTTGTGTCGGAAGGCAGTGGTAAAAACTGTTACATTCCCGGATACCGTGTGGGAGGCAAGACGGGCACCGCGCAAAAGTATGATGAAAACGGGCAGGTGATGACCGGCAAACACATTGCTTCTTTCATCGGGTTCGCGCCTGCCGACGACCCGAAGCTGGCGATGCTGCTGATTGTGGATGAGCCGAACGTTGCGGTGGATTTCGGCAGTGTGGTGGCGGCTCCTTATGTCAAGAACGTGATATTGGAATCGCTGCAGTATTTGGGTGTATCGCCCGATTTCGGCGGCACAAATGAGCCTGAGACAGTGGAAGTTCCGGACGTGGATGGTATGACGGACAGTGAAGCGATCGCTGCCCTTGCTGAAGCCGGGCTCACATATCTGGCGGATGGCATGGGTAAGGTGACGGGTCAGCTGCCTGCGCCTGGGAGCCCGGTGGATAAGGGAACCGCTGTGCTGCTTTACATGTCAGTCAAAAGCGACATCGATATGGAAGACAAAGTTGTGGTGCCGGATCTTAAGGGCCTGACTCTGATGGAGGCGGCGCAGCTGCTGGATCAGTACCAACTTGAGCTGAGCATACAGGGTGAAGGCGTTGCGAAACATCAAAGCCCGGAAGCCGGATCAATCGTTGACAAGGGCAGCCTTGTTCTGGTGGAATTCTCTTTGTCTGGCGGCTAGACCGCCGCGATAATTTTCTGCGTTACATTCCGCTTGCTTTGTGATATAATCCACAAAGAATTCTTTGTCTGGAGGTAAACGGTTGAAGATAACGGACTTGTGCAGCGAAGGAATGCAAGTCTTTGGCGATGATCGGATAGACATAACGAGCGTGACGTACGACTCAAGACAGGTGTGCCCGGGCGCGCTCTTTTTCTGCATCAGCGGCTTTAAGACTGACGGCCACAATTATGCAAAGAATGCGGTGGATAACGGTGCGGTTGCGCTGGTTGTCACCAGACGGCTCGATATTGATGTGACGCAGATACTGGTGGAAGACAGCCGCGTTGCGATGGCGCTGATTTCGCGGACGTTTTACGGGAAGCCTGACGAATCGCTGCATATGATCGGGGTTACGGGCACCAACGGCAAGACGACCACGACTTATATGATCAAGTCGATTCTTGAGTGCGCCGGCAGAAAGACGGGACTTATTGGCACGATCGTCAACATGATCGGAGCGCAGACCCTCCCAACCGAACGCACCACCCCCGAATCTCCTGATCTGTTCGCGCTGCTTCGGCATATGGCGGATGAAGGGTGCAACTCGGTCGTGATGGAAGTCTCATCGCATTCGCTTGAACTGGCGCGTGTGACAGGAATCATGTTTGATGTGGGAGTCTTTACTAACCTGACTCAGGATCATTTGGATTTTCACTTGACATTTGATAATTATCTGGCAGCCAAGAAGAAGCTTTTTTATGTATCTAAAAACGCCGCCATCAATGCGGATGACGCGGTGTCGCCCAGAATCATGGACGGTATAGATATCAACTGGTGCTCCTTTGGAATCAAGGAGAGGGCTGACGTCTATGCCAGAAACATCGAAATCACGCCGCGGGGTGTCACTTTCGATTTATGTACCCGTCAGGGCATGCTGCCATTAAGGCTCAAGATACCCGGCATATTCAGCGTATACAATTCGCTCTCAGCCGCCACGGCCTGTCTGCTCTTGGATATTGGACTTGAGACGATTAAAACAGGCCTTGAAGCCATGCCCAGTGTGGCCGGGCGATTTGAGGTGCTTGATACGGGTAACCGGCCGTTCACACTGATCCTTGACTATGCGCATACGCCGGACAGCCTGGAAAACACGCTGCTCACAGTTCGCGAGTTTGCGCGCGGCCGTATCATCACTGTGTTTGGCTGCGGCGGAGACCGCGATAAAGGAAAACGCCCCATTATGGGAGAGATTGCAGGGCATCTGTCCGCATTTGTGGTTATTACATCCGATAATCCGCGCACAGAGGAACCACTGTCAATTATCGGCGAAATTGAAGCCGGGATTAAGAAGACAAAATGCGAATACCGATGCATTGAAAACCGCCGTGAGGCCATCCGCTATGCCTTGCACAGTGCTCGTCCTGAAGATATTATCGTGTTGGCGGGCAAGGGGCACGAAACATATCAGGAGATATGCGGCGTTAAATATCCGTTCGACGAGAAGGTCGTTGTTCAGGAGCTGCTTGCCGGGGACTGATAAAAAGTACATATGATGCTTACGGGAGAAAAATCGGCTATGGATATCATCATTTATGCGGTGCTCGCCTCCTTTTTCATTGCGCTGGCTGTGGGTTATGCGGGCGTACCGCTTTTAAAGCGCCTTAAGTTCGGACAGCAGATTCGCGATGACGGCCCCAAAACGCATCTGTCCAAGGCGGGCACGCCGACCATGGGTGGTGTTATCATGCTCATCGCCTTATCCGCTGCCACGGTCATTTTTGCACGCGGCAGTTTTGAATACGTTTGGCTTTCCCTGGGGGTTACCTTGGGATATGGGTTGATCGGTCTGATGGACGATTTGATCATCATATTAAAGAAGCGTTCACTGGGACTTAAAGCCTATCAGAAAATTATCGGCCAAATCGGCATAGCCCTGATCGTCGCCTTTTTTGCCTACAACGATCCGGCAATCGGCTCAAAACTGATTGTACCGTTTTCAGGCGGTTTAGAGTGGGATCTGGGGGCATGGTATGTTCCGTTCACAGTATTTGCAATGGTATCGATGGTCAACAGCGTGAACCTGACGGACGGGCTTGACGGCCTGGCCTCGGGCGTCACAATGATCAATACGGCGACCTACACGGTCATCTTTTTCGGAATGCATCAGATTTACGCAGTGACCGGTCAGGATCTGGCGGCGGCCGGCATCAGCAACATCATGGTGTTCTCGGCGGCGGTCACCGGCGCGTGTCTCGGCTTTCTGCGGTTCAACACATATCCGGCCAAGGTGTTTATGGGTGACACAGGCTCGCTGTCTTTAGGAGCGGCGATCACAGTGATGGCCATAGTTTCCAGACTGCAGCTTCTGCTGCTCATCACCGGGCTGCTGTTTATGGTGACGTCCATTTCCGTTATTCTTCAGGTTGGATCATACAAACTGCGCAAAAAGCGCGTTTTCAAAATGGCGCCGCTTCATCATCATTTTGAACTCAAAGGCGTACCGGAAACCAAAATCGTGGCGTTTTACATGATGATCACCGTTTTGCTGTGCCTGGTCGCCATATTGTCTGTGAACTGATGGGAGGGCAGATGGACTTTCGCCACAAAAAAGTAATGGTCGTCGGCATGGCGAAAAGCGGCTTGGCAAGCGCACGGCTGTTGCTGGACAAAGGCGCTTGCGTGTTGCTTTATGATGCGAAACCACAAGATCAA
>CAZNVX010000157.1:0-6986 GCA_964576225.1 uncultured Christensenellaceae bacterium | reverse complement strand
CTGAGCCGCAGTCTGCACACGTTAGTGTCCTGTCTTCAAACATTTCTACTCCTTTTTTTGTTACCCATGGTTCTTAAAGACGAGATGACATTTCCAAACACCGGCTAAATGTTTCATAAGAACACCACGCACCATCAGAAACTCTTTCATCGGCTTCGGTCGACCATTGTATTTTATACATACCGACAAAGCGGTACATATTTAGAATGATAGCACCAAACAGCTTATCCGTCAACAGGCGCTTTTCTGCATTAAACGGCTTAGCAAAGCCGAATTCACGCGATCAGGCGCCTTCGCCTTCGGGAGACGGTTCCGGCGTCGGTGCCGGTGTCGGTTCCGATGGCACCGGCGTCGGAGTCACAACCGGGATGCTCGGGTCGGGGCCGTTCACATACACCTGGCCTTTGTAGGCACGGTAAGAGGTTTTGTAGAGCTCGACCTTTTTGATTTCGGTGCCGTCCAGCCTCAAATAGTGGATATAGACCACCGCTGTGGTGGAACCACGGGCCTGCACATACGTGACAGATCTGCCTGCCCCGATTGATTCACCGTCCGGCGTGGATGTTGCATTGTAGTGGTAGATCGTCTCCGGCGTTGGCCCCGTGCCCGTTCTCTCTGATGTGAAGTGGAGAAGCACCTCGCCGTGTTCCGGGTGCACCACGGGCGGCCCGTATGTTTCCACGGTGACATTTTTTTCACCGGGGTTCATATAAGAGACGATAAACATCGGCGTGGCATGAGGGTTCTTCATCTTAAGATCAGGGGTGGGTGTGCTGATCGTCGCGTCCAGCCCGATCGGTATATAGTCGGAAATAATCGAATGCCGTTTCGAATCCACAATGTCCAAGTTGGCGCGAAGCGCCGCGTTGTAAAGCGTGCTCGATATCTGGCAGACGCCGCCGCCCGGATCCGGCACAAAAGCGCCGCCGCTGATGCCGGCCGCTTCCTTCCAGCCGTTGGCGGTGGTACGGGGCCCGGCCTCCGCGTTGACGGACCATGTGACACCCGGCTCAAGCACCACGCCGTTGATGATGCCGGCCATCTTGGTCATATTGTGTACGCGGTTGGCACCGGCGTGATTGGAATAGCTTGATGTCCATGAAGCCACCAGCTGCGTGGCCGCTTTGATCTGCTCGAGCGTGACGGACGGGTCGGTGGCATCGGTGGGCGCGGTGATCACGGAATAATCGTTGTTCTCCACGGCGGCCACGATCATATCGGCCAGCTTATCAGTATCCGTCCGCAAGCCCTTTTGCTCCGGAATGTACAGAAAGCGTGCGATGTCGGCATCCTTGGGAATATAATTGGACACATATTTCGTGTTCTGCCAGTATTGGTAGCGCAGCGGATTGGGTTTGTCTGCGGCATCCACACGCACCAGCTGCGGCGGCCCCAGTGTTTTTTCGTCATATGTCGCGGGGTCGTACGGCGTACCGTCCGCAAAATACCCGTGGGGCATAAACGTATAGGCGGCATCCATCGGCGAAGCATTGAAGGTTGCCTCAAGCGCCGATAAAGCGGCGGTAACACGGGTTTTGTCCACCAGAACATCGACGGTGAAATCCACACCGTTGTTGCGCGCTGCGTCCGCAGCCTCCTTGCGCTCTTCAAAGCTGCCGCTGCGTCCGTATGTGACAGCCTGCTCCATCATGTCATTATAGTCGGTTGTAAGCCCAAAAGCCGCCGCGTCGAAGTTCAGCATCTCGCCGTCCAGATCGATCACAAAAGCGGCCTTGAGCAGCAGGTCTTCCTCAATACCCGCGGTGGCCGTGTACGCTTCCTCCGGCGTCATGCCCGAGATATCCACGCCGCTGACCGACACGCCTTTTAACACGGTGCCGTATTCCATCACGCGCACAATGCGTTCTTGCGTCACCGCACTGTTGCTGCCAAGCAGCAGCACGGCCAATATGGCCAACGCCGCAACGAGCACGCCGGCGGATGCGATCAAAAAGATTTTTAAGCCCTTTCTATTTTTCCCGCTTACCGGCGAAAGAAAATCTGTACCAACCGATTGCTTGTTTTCGTCGGTCATCGTGTCACTCCTCCATGTCTGTTTGCTTTCACAGTTTCAGATATCATACAATAAATTATCCGGCTTGTAAACGCCGCACCCGGGGCTAATCGTCATTATCCGGCGCCACGGTGGGCAGAACCGATTCGGGATTCGGCCCGTTAACGTAGAACACGCCGGTAAAGGCTTTGTAAGTGTCCTTTGAAAAGAGCTCGGACTTGACGACATTGCCTTCTATATCCAGATATTGCTTGTACACTTCCCACGTCTGCGCGTCTCTTGGCGTCACCCATTCCACTTTTTTGCCCGTGCCGATAGCATTGCCGTCCGGATCCTTGGTGGCGTTGTAATGGTAGATGGAATCAGGCGCTTTGTCCGTTGACACCAGCTTGTTGATAAACCTGATGGTGTACTCATGCTTGGGGGGCGGGCCGTATATCTCAACCGTCACGGTTTTTTCCTTCTCGTTCACGGCAGCCGCGATGTAGACCGGCATATCAAAGGGATTTGACAGCTTCAGATCGGGGCCGCCTGTGCTGATCGTGGCGTCCATGCCGTTCTCTATATAGGACGACGGCCAGCTGTGCTGTCTTCTTTCCACCACATCGAGCTCGGCGAGTATCGCCGCGTTATAGACGGTGCTGGACACCTGGCAAACACCGCCGCCCACCTCCATACGGTATTTGCCGTCGTTGATTCCCGGTGCAAACGTCCAGCCCACCGTTTTGGCCGTTTTTTCATTCCGCGGACCGGCCGCGTCATTGATCGACCAGATTTCACCTGGTTGTATGATGGTGCCGTTGACGATGCCGGCCATGAGCCGGATATTGGTGACCCGGTCGGGATCGTAGAGCGTCTTGCTGCCGCCGAACGAGGAGGTGAAGCTTCGAATCAATTGTGTATTGGCCTTAAGCGTGGCCGCATTGATTTTCGGGTTGGTGATGATGACCGGGGCGTGCACCATGCTGAAATCGCCGTTATTGACATTGGTGGTGATCAGCTTGGCCAGCTGAGCGGCGTCCACGTCCACACCGGTAACTTCATCGATCACCGTAAACCGGCCTTCGCCTGTCACGTCATCGGCAACCTCAAGCGTTGCATCCTGCGGGAGCACATCAAGCTCGGTTTTGAGCGCAGTGATCTTTTCAAGAACGGCGGATTCGTCGGCATAAATGGCCAGCGCAAAATCGACGCCGTATTCCCGTGCCTGCTCCTGCTGTTCCCGCTGGGTGGCGCCGTCACCAACCTGCCCATAATAAAGCGCTTCTTCAAGAATCAACTCGCGGTTGGAGGTAAGACCAAGCGCCGCCGACGTGTACACATACTGCGTATCGTGAACATTGATGGTATACTCAAACCCGTCGGTGAGCGCCTGTGCGCGGGTCTTTATGTCTTCGTTCGCGCGGGCCTGGGCATAGGTCATGCCCGATACGTCGATACCGTCAATGGATACACCGTCTATATATGTGCCGTTTTCCTTGAGATTTACCTGCTGCTCTTCCGGGTCGCCCGAACCTTGATTTGCCAGCATCATAATCAGCACGGCAATCAGGGCAACGACGAGTATGCCCAGAGCCAAAAGCATTATTTTGATCAGCCTTGCCTGGCTGGATCGCTTGCGCATTATTGCCTGTCCCCCTCCAAGTTCCGTATCGCATACGGATACAACTTAAGATACATTATTTCATGATCAATGTAAACAATATGCCGAGCTTTGTCATCTTCCGTTTACAAAAATGTCACAATCACCATTCATCTGTCGATCCGACGGCTTTGATGCAGATTCTTCGGCTGCGCGGCCCGTCAAACTCGCAAAAATATATGCTCTGCCAAGTGCCCAGAACAAGACGGGCGTTTTCGACAATGACGGTCACAGAAAAGCCGGTCATCAGCGCCTTTGTGTGCGCGTCGGCATTGCCCTCGCCGTGAACAAAACCGGTGTTTGGCACGGCGCGCTCAAGCGCATAGAGCAGATCGCGCTTCACGTCCGGATCTGCGTTTTCGTTGATGGTGACACCCGCTGTTGTGTGCGGCACGAACACGCATACAAGGCCGCTTTTCATGCCAGTGTCAGCAATATACGCTTCGATATCGCAGGTGATGTCGATCAGGTCACACCGTTTTGCGGTGCGTATACTAATGGTTTTCATTGTTTTCCCTCATATGATATGAAAGTATATACAGGCTGTCGCTCAAGTGTACGTTTTCGACACTGATGCCCTTGCGCGCCTCCACATCGACCGGCGCAAAATTCCATATGCCCCGAACGCCCATGCTGACAAGCAAATCGGACTGCTTTTGGGCATGGCGCTTGGGCACGGCGATGATGCCGATATCCACAGCGTTATCCTTTAAAAATGGCAGCAGTTCGTTCATTGGGCGTATTGTCAGACTGCCCACTTCGCGCCCGATGAGTGAATCGTCCGCGTCGAAAACGGCCACGATATGGTAACCTTCTTCGGAAAAATGGCGGTATCTGAGCAGCGCCTGGCCCATGTTGCCGGCACCGACGATCACGGCCTTGTAGGATGTGCCGATACCGAGTATTTTCATGATCTCCTGCTTTAGACGGTTGACCTGATAACCGTATCCCTGCTGCCCGAATCCGCCGAAGCAGTTAAGATCGCGCCGTATCTGGGATGCATTCAGGTTCATATCATCGCTCATGCGGGACGACGAGACCCGTTCGATGCCTGCGGCCTCGAGTTCGGACAAATATCGATAATACTTGGGCAATCTGCGAACAACCGCATCAGAAATTCTGCTGTCCTGCATGTGAGATCCTCCTTATAATAATTGAAACAATTATACCATACATGTGCAAAGCCGACAAAGCTTTTCGGCTCTCCGGCATTTTAAACCAGCTGCCAAAACCAATTTTCTGCGGGCATGATGCTTGACAAAAGACAGAAAAAGCTTTATATTGGGTTGTGTGTTGTGAAGGGATGTATCATTGGACGAACGTTCCGATGCATCTTGATTTCGGTGGCGTCTGTGGAGGGGCGTTGCCGTGTTTAGGCCAAACCTTATTTTTCATATATTACAAAGTAAATCAACAAATAATTGCTGGATTGAGTGAGCACATTTGGCGTTGGCTTTTGTCAGGGCGGGGCTTTGGATGTGGCTTGGAGAAAAATGATGACTTGTATTCTCACGCTGGATATTGGCACGACATCCGTAAAAACATGTCTGTTTGACGACAGGCTTCATTTGCTTGATTACGCTAATGAAGAGTATGAGCTGATTGCCAAGGACGGCATGATCGAACTGTGTCCGGATACCTATTGGCAGGCCGTGAAGAACGGCATTCGTGCGGTGCTCAAGGGAAGGGGCCGCGACATTGTGGCCATTACCGCCACCACGCAGGGCGAAACGCTGATCCCGGTGGATGAAAAAGGCGACTATTTAAGAAACGCTATTGTCTGGCTGGACGGGCGGGCGGAAAAGGAAGCGCTGGCAATCAAAGAGCATTTTGATGACGCCACGTTTTACCGGAAGACCGGGCTTCCCGAGGTGGACGGATGCTGCCCTGTCAGCAAGCTGCTGTGGATAAAAAACAACCAGCCGGCGGTGTATGAGAAAACGCACCGATTTTTGCTGCTGGAAGACTATATCATCGCAAAGCTGACGGGTGAATATGTCACGGAAGCTGCGCTGGTGACATCGACCGGCTACTATGACATCAACCGCGACATGTACTGGTCTGAGCTGTTGGAGGCGATGGGGCTGGACGTGGATAAGCTGCCTGGCGTGCTCGACAGCGGCACAGTGGTTTCGCGGATACGACCCGATGTGGCCGATGAGCTGGGGATATCAAGGGACGCGCAGGTGACAACCGGCGCGATGGATCAACTGGCCGGTGCTGTGGGCGCCGGAAACGTTGCCCCGGGTGTGGTGACCGAAACGACGGGGACGGCGCTGGTGATTGGCGCCACGACGGATAAGCCGGATTATACCCATCCGGCACGGGCAATCATTTACAGACATGTGCGGCCGGGCAACTTTCTGATCATACCGATTTGCATGACGGCCGGCATCGTACTCAAATGGTTTAAGGACGAGTTTTGCAAGCTGGAGGCAGCGCAGTGCGAAAAAGAGGGCACGTCGGTTTACGATGTGCTGGGTGAGATGGCGGCAACGGTGCCGCCGCTGTCGGAAGGGCTGCTGCTCTTTCCCCATTTCACCGGCATGCTGATGCCGCAGCGCGACTTAAACGCCAGGGGTGTGTTTTTCGGCGTGGGGCTGGATACCAAGATGCCGCATTTCGTGCGGGCGATATTTGAATCGGTGGCATACATGCTGCGTGAGAATATTGAAGTGATCGAAGAGCTGGGCGTGGATGCTAAACGCATACTTTCGCTGGGAGGCGGCTCGAAAAGCCCGGTGTGGCTGCAGATCAAAGCAGATGTGCTGGGCAAAGAGATCGTCAATATGGACAAGGCAGAGGCCGCATCGCTGGGCGCCGCGATACTTGGAGGGGTCGCGGTGGGCGTATTTGAAAGCTTGGAGCAGGGTTTTAACATCGGCAATGCCGTACGCCGCAGCTTCAAGCCAAATCAGGATGTTGTGCAGTTGTATCAAAAGGGCTTTATCAGATATAAGCAGCTCTACGAGCACATCAAGCCAATGTTCCGTGAGAGCCAACCAAACATGTGATTGAGGAGGAAAGGCATGCCAAAGTTTGATAAGCCAAAGATTGGTCTTCTGGGATTGATGACAGACGGGTATGAGCCGATATTTGCGGGCATCACACGCCGTCAGGAGGATTACGCACGGGAGATCGTGCAGACATTGAGCAGCAAGGTTGACGTTTATTTTCCGGGCGCGGCCAAAAACAGAGCCGAGATTGAAGCCACGGTTAAGGAGTTCAACGATAAGCGGCTGGACGGTATATTAATCGTCCTGCTGACATATAACCACGGGGCATGGATTATCCGTGCGCTTCAGGACAACAGCCTTCCGATTGCGCTGG